>JBFFWN010000036.1:0-19628 GCA_041570235.1 Lysobacterales bacterium
ATGCAGCGTGTAAAGGCCTGGATTTGACCAAACAGGTCCAGCGCGAGCAGGACTTCGCGTAATTGCTGTAAAGGCTCGTGATGGCGTAGCCAGTACCCGTGTGTGACACGGCTCTGCTTCAGTATCCCAAGGTCGCGGGTCAGAATGATGCGGTGCTGCCGAAGCGATAAATCAATGATCGTGACATCATCCCAATCCCGGCGATACGCCGAGTCGAATCCCAGCATGCGAAGATAGCGGGCGAGTTTTCCGAGGTGCACATCAAGCACGAAACGCGTACAACGCAACGGCTCGGGCCGCAGATGAATGACCGGCATGATATCCAGACGCTCGAACACCGGGTAGATGGCAATGCGTTCACCACCGCGCAACTGGTGCGAAAAATCCACCGACCGCCCGTCGACGAGGATCAGGTCAATGGCCGTGTGTGGGACGCCGATCGCCTGGATCGCGTCTTTGACAGACGGGTTGCCGTAAAAAGGCGAGCGAAAGCCGACCTGATGTTGCCCGGCCGGCAGGAAATCGTTCAATTCGCCGTAGAAACGAAACTCGGCAAAGTGAACTTTTCGGGAGTGCTGCTTATCGTTTGCAACTGGGTTCAACGCATCAATTCCGCTATTTCTCGATACGACAGGTTTTTGTTCAAACGAGATTCAAACGAGACTCTACCTCAGTATATGCGGTAACAGACCGGAAAGCTGTTAAGTTAAGGCGCCAATGTCTCTCATTAACGAACGTTTTGGATTTACTGTCTTTTCTGCCGGACAGCATTTTTTTACCGGGTAATTAAAATCAATTCCGTCTGCCGCCCGTCAATATATGTAACCCCGTTTTTATCAAAATACGCGTTTTCCTCCAGCATGATCCGAATCTCCTTGTTCCACTCTTGACTGAAAGTAGCGGCGTTAAGTTCGATCGAATAAGCGGTGTCAAGATGCAGCGGGTAGTCTCCGGTGTGCGGAACACCTTCCTGAGAATCCCACATGCCCAGCGTGGTTCCGGCGCCGTGCCCGTGATAGCCGATGGGATGGCTGTAGATGGCCGGTTTGATATCTTCGGCAATGGCCTGTTCACGGGACTGCTTCAGTATCTCGTTACCAGTTCTGCCTTCCTTGAAATTGGCGGTAAAAATATCCTGTAATCTATTGGCTCTTTCCAGTGCATTTTTGAGGAATTCGGGCGCGTCGGTTTCACCGTCCTTCAGCACGTAGGCATGCTGTTGTGTATCCGTGTTGAGGCGTAGATAGGTAATGCCGAAATCGACATGTAACAGGTCGCCCGGTTGAATGATGCTTTCTTCCGGTCGCTTGGAAAAGGCCTCAAGATGATCAAATGTCTCCGCATCCTGGCGCTGTATGGATACCGTTGGATGGAACCAGGTTGTCAATTTCAGCTCGCGCACCTTTTCGCGAAACCACCAGACCACGTCATCGGTGGTGGTGATACCCGGTTGAATAACTGCCGAAGAGAACCCTTCGGCAATGATCTCGTGCGCCAACCGGCAAATGCCAGGATACAGGGCCATTTCCTCAGGGGTGCGGGTTTCCAACCAGGACACTGCCAGCTTTTCGGCAGAAACGATGCGTTCCTGGTAGATCTGTGGCAGGTTTTCTGTAAATTGGCGCAGATCTGTCGCCACGATACCATCTGCCAAACCCCAATGGTCGGACAGGTTAACCCCGATTTTTTTCGGTTGGCGCTCGGCGATAATCTCCGCCAGTCTCTTCCACTGGTCTGGCTGCTGTTCTGGATCCCAGGCGCGCTTGAACATCGTACCCACATCGTAACGGGCAACTGCCAGGGTTTCGATTTCCTTGCCGGGTCCGGGATCATACATCACCAGTATTGTCCGGCGTCTCGCTGCCAGCCAGGTTGCTGGAAGCAGGGTATCAATGACGGGGTCCTCGTTATATTCACGTGAGATAACCACCCACATATCGAAACCTTCCCGCCGCATTAAGCCCGGCAGCCTGGTTTTCAGTTTATCTTCCAAAAGGCGGTCGATCACATCGGCCCTGTCCCGCATGGAAAGAATCTCCAAAGGTTGGGCGAATACGTTCAGGGATATCAACAGGGTGACGAAAACGACATGAAATTTCATTGGTTAATAGCTACCGGTTGTTGTGGCCAGATGATCACAGGCAGAACCTCAAAGTGTGACAGGTCCGGCTCCAGTCCGGGACAGTATTGAGGGTGACCCAGATTTCGATGCTGAAGCTCGTTAAAGATGACAATGTGCCTTCGATCGGCAGCGCCACGACCCGTACCGGCGGCGCCTGGCGCGCTCAAGTTCAATTGACCGGTGTCCTGGCTCATTGCAAACCCCATTTGTACTTTCTTGTTATTCCTGCATGTGCCCGGGCAGGAGGCCTGCTTGTGAAGTGGCGGATTTTTGTAAAGTATAGTACGGCCCAAATAAAACTTCCTGGAGTTCCTTGGAACACTCGTAAAAGGCAGTTCGCGCCAGTGCTTCTTGAATCCGGGAGCGTAGCAGAAATATGGAAAAAGGGTTTGTTTCCCATCTTGCGCTGCAGTACGCAAAAAAAATCATTTGTTGACAAGGAGTTAATTAATTATTGATACTTCAGGCTTTCATCCCTTGGAGATTACAGTGCCTGTAAATAATAAGAACAATATGCTGGTGGTTAGCGCCGCCGCTTTGCTGACCCTGGCAACCGGTGTGAACGCCCAGGAGACGAAAGACAATGATGACAAATTGGTCGAGGAAATTATCGTAACGGCCACCAAGCGCGCATCGACAATCAAGGATATCCCGTTTTCAATTAACGCCCTGTCAGAGAAAGACATTCAGCGCTCCGGCGCGACCAACCTGGAGGAGTTATCCCGGAACGTCGCCGGTTTGATGATGCAGGACCTGGGGCCCGGACAAAGCCAGGTGGCCATACGCGGTGTCTCTGCAGGACAGATCGTCAGGGACCAGCCCGGTGTAAAAGAACAGGTTGGTGTCTACCTGGACGAATCCGTTATTTCCCTTTCCTTATTCACACCCGATCTTGACCTGTTTGACTTGAACCGTGTTGAAACACTGCGCGGCCCACAGGGCACACTGTTCGGTTCCGGGTCCGTTGGCGGCACGATCAGGTACATAACCAATCAGCCCGATACTGAAGAGTTTGCCGGTTTGGTAGAGCTGAACCTCAATGGTGTGACCGACGGTGATATCGGCGGCTATGCCAAGGGTATGGTCAACATGCCGCTGGCTGATGGTCAGGCAGCGTTGCGAATGGTGGCGTACACGACCGAGTTCGCCGGTTTTATCGATGCACTGGGTGAGGGCGGCAAAGTTAAGAAAGACGTCAATGGCGGCACGCGTTCCGGTGGCCGCATCGCTCTGAAGTGGGATATCAATGACAATCTCTCGGTCACGCCAAGAGTCGTTTACCAGAAAATTGATATGGATGGTTTCAATCGCCAGGAAGTCTTCAATTTGTATGCAAACCCGTATACAACGACCCGACCTGCCATTCAGTTGGGTGAGCGTCAGCAGTACCTGTTGCTGGATGAGCGCTTCAAGGACGAAACCACCATCGCCGACGTCACCCTGTTATCGGCACACGATAGTTTCGACATGACCTTTGTGGCGAGCTATACCGACCGGGATATCCTGGTCAGTCGTGACGCCAGCGCGTTGACGGGTAGCGTATCGGTGGACCTCGGTTATCCGGATGCAGGTGTGCTTCTTCCATCCAACCTGGAAGATCGGACCGGGGTAAAACAAACCACGTTCGAGTTGCGGTTCAGCTCCAATAATGACGGCCCTCTGCAATGGCTGACCGGTACTTTTTATTCCGATACCCAGCGCGACTATTCGCAAAGACTGCCCACCCCCGGTTATGACGCGTTTACAGATGCGGTGCTGGGTGAGGGAACCTCGGACGCGGTCGCCAACGGTTTTCCGGCTGACTCACCGTTTAACTCCGATCTGCCCTATGACCTGACGCAACTCGCGTTTTTCGGTGAACTCAACTACGACGTGACTGACACCCTGCATTTGACCGCAGGCGGCCGGTATTACTCGTACGATGAATCGCGGGTCATTAAATCGGGCGGCCTGTTTGCCGCAGGCGGTCCCAGCCAGGTCGACAAGACCGACTCGAACGGTTTTATCGGCAGGGTGATGGCCGCGTACGACCTCAATGACAACGTGACTTTCAATGGCCAGATTTCCCAGGGCTTCCGTCTTGGCGGCGTCAATGATCCGCTCAACACCAGTTTGTGCACCGGTGACGATATCGCGATATTCGGTGGATTCCAGAGCTATGACGATGAAACGCTGATGAATTACGAGGCCGGTGTGAAAATGAGGACCAACAGCGGCATTACGCTTAACGCGGCCGTATTCCATACCTCGATCGATGATCTCCAGGTAACCCTGGACGCCGGCAGCTGCTCTTCGAGAATCTCATTCAACGTACCCAAGGCCCATACGACGGGCATTGAATTTGAACTTGCAGCGCAACCTGCGGATGGCCTCGAGTTATCTTTTATCGGCAGCCTGCTGGAAGCTGAGTTTGACTCCACCGTGGTTGACGCTACGGGCAATGTCCTCGGCGGCGTAGAGGACGGCAATCGCCTGGCGTCGGTGCCGGAAGTGCAACTTGCGGCGTCAGCGACTTACTACTTCCCCTTTGCAATGGCCGGGGGTGACGCTGAAGCCTACGTCTCGGGTTCCTTTCAATACATCGGTGACCGTATCACACAGCCTAGCGATCAGGTTCCCGGCGCCGGCATTTTCAGCTCGGGCCTGCCCTTTGGCGGGGCCACCGGTGACGAAACCACTGCCCTTGACCTGTTGCTTGACCCATATCAGACGATTAACCTCAGCATGGGTCTCCTCAAGAATAATTGGGAACTGGTTCTCTACCTCAACAACGTGACCGATGAAAATGCCAACCTGTCCTTTGACAGGGAGCGTGGCGGCCGTGCGCGGCTGGGCTTCCGTACCAATCCGCCCCGGACCCTTGGTGTGACCTACCGCACACGGTTTTAGGGGAAAGGAATCAACCGGTTTTGATTAACCGGCTGGCCTCAAATGAAAACACCCGCATTTGCGGGTGTTTTTTATTTACCGGCCAAATTGATTGGCCGGTTGCCACTTTTCTTGAACAGGCGGATGTTTCGCCTCTTTTTACCCGGTTAATGGATTCTGACTCAATAAATTAGCATAAAAAAACTTGGTTTTGGCGTATGATTCCCTCCCAAGTGCACTAAAAACCATGTAGTTCAAACCGAATAAAAAGCCAATAAGGACAGCACATGAATATGAAGCCATGGACACTTGCGGCAATCGCTGCAACAACAGTCTCATTTGCAGCCAGCCCTTCGCTATATGCGCAATCCGCCGATGATGAAGACAGCCTCCTCGAGGAGGTCATCGTCACGGCCACCAAGCGCGAGGAGAGCATTTACGAAGTCCCCATTGCCATCACGGCCTTTACGCAGGCAGGCATTGAACGCCAGGGCATTACGGATCTGACCGATATCGGCAAGTTCGTGCCTAACCTGAATGTCACCGGTTTTTCTGCCGGTCACACGTCATCGGTCAATCCGTTCATTCGCGGCATTGGCTTGCAGGATCACCTGATCACCACCGACCCGGGCGTTGGCGTCTATGTCGACGGTGTCTATCTCGGCCGTCAGGTCGGACAGAACTGGTCGCTGGCCAATATCGAACGCGTGGAGGTGCTGCGTGGCCCGCAGGGCACGCTGTATGGACGTAACTCCATCGGCGGCGCGATCAATATCATCACACGCCAGCCGGGCGATGAATCCGGGGGCCGCGTGAAGCTGTACGGCGGCACCCGCGGCCGGTTGTACGGTGATGCCTATTATAATGCGAAGCTGAACGAGCAGTTTGCCATGTCGGCTACCGGTTCCTGGACGCATCGCAATGGCGTGGGTGATTTCGTCAACCTGGACACTTCGAAAGATGTCGGTGAGATGACCGACTGGTCGGCCCGGGTGGCCGCCAAGTGGATGCCGACCGATGACTTTTCTGTCCTGGCCGCCTACGACAAGGCTAACGGAAAAGGCGGTCTGCGGCCCTACACCACGCTGATAGATGAAGTGCCTTCGGGCCTGTTATACCAGTTGGGGGCAAGAAATAGCGATGTTTCGGATAACCCTTACGACAACAATGGCGGCTTCTACGTTGATGGCAACGGCAACATCGTTCCATCCAACGTCGTATCCAACGATGCCGACGGATGGTCGGTCACCGCCAATTGGGACATGAGCGAGGAACTCGCCGCGAAGCTGATCTACGCCGACCGCAGCTCCGAGTACCGTTCAGGCCTGGACGATGATAGTGTCGCAGATACGCTGTTCACCTACCCGGAAACGGGCTGGGCCGATCAGAAATCAGCCGAGCTTCAGTTCCTCGGCGACTTTGGCAGCTGGGATTTCGTGACCGGCCTTTACTGGTTCAAGGAAAAAGGCGCCAACAGGCAGAGCCCCAACTTCTTCGCAGCGGGCGCGGGCGCCTTTGAGCTTGGCCAGACTGCAAAGAGTAAGGCCATCTACGCCAACGTCGGCTTCCAGGCTGCCGAGACCCTGCGCCTGTCAGGTGGTTTACGTTATACCAAGGATGACAAGTACGCCTGGGCCAATATCAATGACGGTCTCATCGAGGAATCCAACAGCCGCGACTGGAGTGAAATCAGCTGGGAAATCGCCGCTGTCTGGGATATGAACGAGCGTATGAACCTGTATGGCACCATTCAGAACGGTTACCAGTCCGGCCAGTATCCGCCCCGGCCATATTGCCTGTTTGCCTACCTCGATTTCACCCAGCCGGGTAACGTCAGCCGCCCGAACTGCTTCGAAGCCAACGACAATGTCACCGCGATCAACTACGAAGTCGGTTTGAAGGGCACGCTCAGCGATACGTTCCAGATGAGCATCGCCGCGTTCTACACCAGTTATTCCGATCTGCCCTACCAGGTCAGTGAATCCAGTGGTGGTGGCTTCAATACCGTCAATATCATCGTCGATCAGACCTCCAAGGGCCTGGAATGGGAAAGCACATGGGCGCCTACGCAGGCTTTCTCGCTGTACACCACCCTGGGCTATATCGATGCGGATGTGGACAGTAATAACCCCTACGCGGTTGCGCCGTTGACACCCAAGTGGACGGCATCCATTAGCCCGCAGTACACCATGGATCTTGAAAATGGCGGTGAGTTGATGCTTCGAGGTGACTGGTCCTACCGCGCCAAGATGTACGGCGAGCCCAGCAGTGATCCGGGGCGTTTCACGCAGATCAGCAGTCGCGACCTGTTTAATTTTGACGTGACCTACACCGAGCCGGAAGGCCGCTGGTCGCTGTCGCTCTATGGCCGCAATGTGACCAACGAGAAATACGATAACGCCCGTCTTCTACCCACCGATTACGTGCTCATCATTCTCAATAATGACCTGAGTGAATTCGGCCTGCGCTACGTGTATAACTTCGGCGGTTAAGCCGCTGCCATGAAAGAAAAAACCGGCGGTGCTCAGCCGCCGGTTTTTTTTGTTTTAATTACCTGACCCATCCCGTAAGCAACCCATGATGCAAAACATCATTTGATTCGCCAGGCAGTAAGCTTGTGGTCGGGCATAAGTAGCATAAAAGAACTCTTCCAAGGCCAGGATGCCCCGGTGAATGTTTATTACCGACCCCCGGGAACAGGCATTCCCGGCACTGATTAGTGATGCACTAAACTGTCGATAATCTCGTGTACTTCGCTCTCCAGCTTGGCCGATGGCGTGACCACCACTTCGCGGTTCTGCACGGTCGCCGAGAACCGGTTAACGTCTGAGTTGCGCTCGTAGGCCTGACGCAGTTGGTCCATCGCCTTTTGTACCTCAATTGGCTTGAGGTCGTGCTCCTCCACGATTGCTTTCAGACCACTGATTTTGCCGTCATGAATCCAGGCCAAACCGAAGCGTTTCGGCGGCTTGCCAATGAATACGTAGGCGGCATGCTCTGAGGGAATGACCTCAAGGGGGTCTTTGACCTGCCCGGCGAGTTCACCGAGTTGGGTTTTGACCTCCGCGATTTTTGAGGCAGCTGTGCTAGAGGGATCTATGGCCGGATAATCCGGTTTGCTGGAAAAAAGACTACCAAAGAGACTCATGACTTCCTCCTGTCTTAAAAACGTCTCTGAACGGGATTTGTCACTATTGATATTAGCTCATTTGCAACCAAAACGCCAAATCAGCAGTAAAGCTTTCAATCCATCATAAATTCAATCCAGTACCGACAATATGGTGTTTTCCCATGAGGTGCACCGAGCTGGCCTGGGGACCCGCATCTCCCATCTCTTCGGCGAAGCGCACTTGGTTACCCGTTTCCAGTTTGCTGAAATCGGTATTCACCACACTGTTCTTGTGAAAGTAGATCAGCCGTCCGTCCGGGGTTTGAATGTTGCCATAACCTTCTTCCGGAAAAAGCTCGATGATTTTTCCATGAGGGGGCTCTTCGTGATACTTCACTTTTCCCCTGCGGCGCCGGCTATAGTCTTCCAGTTGGCGGCGCATGGCGTCAAACGCGTCGCGTATAGCGACATAGACATCCTCATGGGCCTGGCGCTTCGCCGGGTTGCGGCTGACCACCAGGTCTTCATCCGGCACGGTGACTTCAATCCGGACACGGTACAACTTTCCCTGGTGATGGTGTTTATGAGGGGCCTCAACCACCACGCGACAGCTCATAATCTGGTCGCAATACAAATTCAGCTTTTCCGCCTTTTTCTGTATCCGGGCCTCAATCGCCGGGGAGCGCTCAAGGTTATCGAAGACGACTTGCAATGGTAATTTCATAAGATCAACCTGCCTTGTCAAATCCCCCAATAGGTTTCCTTATTTTTCAATATTATCGCATTCAGCGCCGTGGACTTTGACTCAGATCAATAAGTTAGACAATTTGCAGGCGACAATTACTGCTCAGCCCTTGATACAAACCATTGGAACCAGCCGTGCCACCTTCCTGGCCAGGCCGGCCTGTTCTGCGGCGTCGACGACGCCGGCAACATCCTTGTAGCCACCCGGCGCCTCTTCCGCCACACCGCGGTACGATGGGCTGCGTATGATGATTCCACGGCTGGCAAGCTCGTCCACCACCTGCCTGCCTTGCCATCGTTTGCGTGCCTGTGTCCTGCTCATGCTCCTGCCCGCACCGTGGCAGGCTGAAGAGAAAGCGGTGGCTTCACTGCTGGGTATTCCGGTCAATACCCATGATTCCGTGCCCATGCTGCCGCCAATCAGGACCGGCTGGCCGGTCGCGCGATAAACATCAGGAAGTGAGCGGTGGCCGGGACCCAGGGAACGTGTTGCACCTTTGCGATGAACATAAAGCTCTCGGGCCTTTCCATCAATTTCATGTTTTTCGACCTTGCAGGTGTTGTGTGACACGTCGTACATCAACGGCAATTCGATGCCGGGCCAAAAGCGTTTGAATACATCGCGGGCCAGGTGGCCAACGATTTGCCGGTTCGCCAGCGCGCAATTGATGGCGCAGCGCATGGCGCCGATGTAACGCTGGCCGACGTCGGAATGGATCGGTGCGCAGGCCAGTTCGCGATCCGGCAGGTTGATGCCATCAGAGGCGGCGGCGATGGCCATCTCGCGTAGAAACTCCGTACCGATCTGGTGACCCAATCCCCGCGATCCGCAGTGAATGGTCAGTACACAATCACCCTGGCGGAGACCAAAGGTACGGGCTGCAACAGCATCATGGATGTCCGTGACCTCCTGGATCTCCAGGTAGTGATTTCCGGAGCCAAGGGTGCCCATTTCCCGGGTTTGCCTGTTTCGGGCTTTTTCCGACACCGTTTCGGGCAAGGCGCCCGCAATCTTTCCACCTTCCTCGATGAATTCCAGGTCCCGCTTGTCTCCATAGCCCCTGGCCAGGGCCCAGGCTGCTCCACCTTTGAGCATCGCCGTCATTTGCGTGTTATTGAGCTGAATCTTGCCGGTGGAACCCACACCTGCCGGCACATGATGGAACAATGCATCCGCGATTTTTAATTGGACCCGTTCGATATCGATCCGGCTCAAACCCGTCAGATGGGTGCGGACGCCGCAGGAAATATCAAACCCCACACCACCGGCAGAAATCACTCCACCCTCGGCGGGGTCAAAGGCTGCGACACCCCCAATCGGGAAACCGTAACCCCAGTGTGCATCCGGCATGGCGTAGGCGGCACGAACGATACCGGGCAACATGGTCACGTTGACCAGCTGCTCACGCACCTTGTCATCCATGTCTCTTACCAGTGACTCGCTGGCGTGAAGAATGGCGGGCACGCGCATCCGGCCCGTCGGCTTTATCTTCCAGGCCGTTGCCGAGACCCGTTCAAAACCTGCGGTATCCATATTCAATCTCCCAAGTCAATTTCGCGTTCACAGTGTCGCGTTCAAACATCCACGATGCACTGGGCGTGCCAGCGACCATCCGCATCCTGTGAGACTTCGAGTTCACTCAAGGTGGCGCCCTTGACCTCGGCGGCGGGGCTATGACGGCCGACATCAATGGGTTCACCGCTCATCCTTCCACGCAGGCTGCTCCCGCTGATATCCACGCTGAAGTGGCCGAACAGCATTTTTCTCGTTGCCATCTCGTAAACGATGGCATTGAGCCAATCGACCAGCAGCAACTCCGCATTTGGCGCTTCGCAGGTGATTTCGATGGTTTTCAGGGGTTGAACGGTATCGGGATCTGTGACGGCGGCGGTCATTGCTTTCGCGGCCTGCTCAAATGCGGCGCCCGGGGTGGGCCCAAATCCGCGGACGCCAACATCGGCGACATGCGAAAAATGCTCCCAGGAAGCCCCGTTTCCTGTCTGCAGACCATTGGCTGTGTTTGCTGTTACAGGCATTGGCAATCATACAATTACCCTGTTCAGGAATAGGGTATCGAGATATCGTCTTCCGGTAAATGACCCATATCAGGGTCGTGTTTCAATCATTGCTTATATTTCACGTATTTAAAATGCCGGCAAGCGAACATATACTAAGTTTAAGCTTCGCCGGAAAAAAGGCCGTAAAGCTTTTTCACCCCGGCCTTCAGGGCTGGTAATTATGATCAGGATAAGCACCGACATCGACATTTCCACCAGGGTCGCCTTCCTGAGCCAGCCCTCGAGCTATGCGGAGCATCCCACCAACGTCGAGACCGTTGAAACCCACATGTCATGGGTTTTTCTCACCGATAGTTTTGTCTACAAGATAAAAAAGCCCATATTGCTGGATGACCTCGACTTGAGGACGCTGGAACAGCGCCATCAGAATTGCCTCGATGAACTCCGCTTGAACCGCCGGCTGGCCAGGGATGTGTATCTCGGGGTTTTGGCATTGACGGCAAATGATTGCGGGCAACTGGCATTGGGTGGTGAGGGCAACCCCGTTGACTGGCTGGTCAAGATGCGCCGCTTGCCGCGGGAACGCATGCTGGACACCGTCATCGCCAAGGGCCAGGTCAACGAATCCCAGATACGCCGGATTACGCAGGTCCTGGCAGATTTTTATCGACAGGCCGAGCCGGAAAGTCTGACCACGGACGAATACATACATAGGTTCGAGAAAAAGATCAGGGCCAATGAAGCGGCCCTGCTGGAACCGGCGTATTCCTTGCCGGGCGAACAGATCATCATGATCGGCAAAGCCCTGTTGAGCTACCTCGAACACGCCCGATATGCCTTCGATGCGCGTATTGCGGCAAAGCACATCATCGAGGCGCACGGTGACCTGCGCCCCGAGCATATCTGCCTGACGGAACCGCCGGTATTCATCGATTGCCTGGAGTTCAAGCGCGCGCTGCGAGTGATGGATTCGGCCGATGAGCTGGTCTTTCTGGCGATGGAGTGCGAAATTGCCGGCGCACCGTTTATCGGCCCTTTACTGTTCGAAAGCTACCGGCAGTTCAGTGGAGACGATCCGCCGCGCTTGCTTGTGTGTTTTTATAAAGCCTTCCGTGCACAACTGTGGGCCAAGCTGGCCATCTGGCATATCAGGGATCACGATGAGGGTGAAACCGCCCTGTGGACACGACGCAGCCGCGCCTACCTCCGCATCGCGGCGCGTTTAGCAGGGGAACTGTCGCAAAAGGACGCCTTGCACTGAGCCGGCACACCAACCCGGGGTTCAACCCGGCAGTTCAATCCAGCAGGTCGACAATAGAGCCACCCGCATGAATGCGTTCAATGGCTTCGCCGAATAGCGGAGCAACACTCAGAATTTCCAGCTTTGCGCACGTGGCCCGCGAGTGCAGGCGGAACGGCGGGATACTGTCCGTGATCACCAGGCGCTCCAGTTCGGGCAATGCCAGGTTGGCATCAGCCATAGCAGCGAACGGTCCGTGTGTCGCGGCCGCAAACACTCTTGATGCACCGCGCTGGTGGCAGGCTTTTGCGGTACGTGCAATGGTGCCGCCGCTGGCGATCAGATCATCGATGATGATGGCCACCCGGCCCTGCACATCGCCCACGATGGCCGAGCCGCTGACCACGCCGGCGCTGCGTTTCTTCTCCATGAAGGCGCCATCGACCGGACGCGCCAGTTTTTCCTGTAGAGATTCCCTGAACTGCTCGGCGCGCTTGATGCCGCCGGTATCCGGTGAAACAACGACAACGTCTTGCTCCGCGATCAGCGGCATAAAGTGTGAGACAAACAGGTTCCTGGCCTCAAGGTGCTCGGTCCGGCAACGGAATGCGTTTTGAAAAGCGGCCAGGTTATGTACATCCAAAGCCACGACCCGGTCGACGCCCATAGATTCCAGCAAGCCGGCCACGTAACGACCGCTCAGCGGATCCCGCGGCTTGGTTTTTCTGTCCTTGCGGGCATAACACAGGTAGGGGGTCACCGCGGTGACCCGTTCGGCACCGGCGTCTTTCAGCGTGGCCAGGAAAAACAACAGGCGTATCAGTTTGTCGTTCACCGATTGACCTTCATCACCGTACAGCGAGTGGATGACGTAAACATCTGCGCCGCGGACATTCTCCAGCGGCCGCGCCTTGTGCTCTCCATCCTCAAAATCGCGTTCTTCAAGCGTGCCGAGCGAAATCCCTATTGAGGACGCGACCCGCTTGCCAAAATCGTGACTGCGGTTCAGAGCGAAAAGTTTCAGCATTTATCTATTCTCAATCAGCGCGATTTTCCGACCGGACACTTATGTCGTGGTATCCGTCAAGTGCTCCAGAAACCAGTCCCGTACCCGCATGGCAACCTGCTCGAGCTTGCCGGGCTCCTCAAAAAGATGGGTGGCGCCCTCAATGATCTCGATCTGGCAAGGCGATTGCATGGCATTCGCCGCGGTCCGGTTCATCTCGATTACGGGGTAGTCGAGGCCACCGACAAGCATCAGCGTCGGTGCGAGCACAAATGGCAAAGACTCCATTGCCAGGTCCGGCCGGCCGCCGCGGGAGACCACGGCGGATACCCTTTGGGGCCGGGCGGCGGCAGCATTCAGGGCAGCCGCTGCACCGGTGCTGGAGCCAAACAGGCCGATGGGCAAGCCGGATACGGCTTTCTGAGTGGCCAGCCAGTCCAGCGTGGCCGTGATGCGTTCACTGAGCATGGGGATATCAAAGCGCAGCTCCCGGGTCAGCATGTCAATTTCGTTTTCGTCGGCGGTAAGCAGGTCAAACAACAGGGTGGCCAGGCCGCCGTCATTCAACACGCTTGCGACGTATTGGTTGCGGGGACTGAAGCGGCTACTGCCGCTACCGTGGACAAATACGACCAGGCCTTTCGCCGAACCGGGGACCATCAGGTTGCCTTCCAGCGCTACCTGGCCGGCCTGTACAAGCACTTCCATCACGTTCTCCCTTTATTTGCGCCAAAATTTTTCCAGGATCTGCCGCACCTCGTCGTCACTGACCTGGGAAAAATTCTCGTACCAGATGCCGATCGCCCTGAAGAAAGCGGGCATTGCAAGACAGACCAACTCATCGACCTGTTCGCGCAATACCGCAACGGTGTCTTCAGGCGCAACCGGTACGGCAATGACGAGTCGGGCCGGGTTATCCTGGCGCACTGCTTCAACGGCAGCCCGCATCGTGGCGCCGGTCGCCAGGCCGTCGTCCACCAGGATCACGCAACGGTTTGCCAGGTTTGGTACGGGGCGGTTTCCCCGGTATGCCTGTTCGCGGCGCTTCAATTCCTTACGTTCTGCCTTCTCCACCCGCTGGATTTCGGCTTCGCTGATGCCCAGGCTCTGCACCACGTCTTCATTGATGACCCTGCTGCCCACGCTCGCAATGGCTCCCATGGCCAGCTCCCTCTGCCCCGGCGTGCCGAGCTTCCGTACCAGCATCAGGTCCAGTTCGGCATCCAGCGCCGCGGCGATCTCCGCCGCCACGGGCACACCGCCCCGCGGTAGTCCCAAGACGATAACATCATCATATTGCTCGTATTTCTGCAATGCGGTCGCCAACGCCTGGCCAGCGGCTTTGCGGTCTTTTAAGGGTAGTTCCATCGCCGACTCCTGTTACATAGTCTTGCACCCCTATCAATAATTAAATTGTTCCGCACGGATAAAAAGCAAGTGATCTGCATCAATTATCCATGACATTTCTCCATACACCCGCCACTTATGCTGCTGATTCGGCTACCTGGAGGTTGAATCGGGAAGGTTGAATCGAACCAGTGCATCCCGGTATGGACCGGCGGCATTTCATTTAACTGTCGGACTCATGATGGCTGGCATTTTCCTGCCCTGGTTTTGGGCGTATCATGACAGTTATGTTAGGCAGGACATCCACGGCTGAATCGAACACAGGCGCTGGGAAAACCATTCGCCTGTTTCTATGCGGAGACGTCATGACCGGCCGGGGAATCGACCAGGTATTACCGCACCCGGGCAAGCCTTTCATCCACGAAAGCTATATGAAAAGCGCGCTTGGTTACGTGAAAATCGCAGAGGAGGCCAATGGGCCTATACCCAGGCCGGTAGACTTTGCGTATATATGGGGTGATGCGCTGGAGGAACTGGAGAACCGCACCCCCGACCTGCGCATCATCAACCTGGAAACCAGCGTCACCACCAGTGAAGATTTCTGGCCACGCAAGGGTATTCATTACAGGATGCATCCGGACAATGCGCCGGTGATAAACGCCGCCAGTATTGATTGCTGCGTGCTGGCAAACAACCACGTGCTGGATTGGGGATACGCCGGACTGGAAGAAACCCTCGAGACCCTTCAAAAGGCTGGCCTGCAGGCGACGGGCGCCGGTGATGATTTTGACCAGGCACAGACACCGGCGATATTCAGGCTGGCCGAAAAGCGCCGGGTTATGGTGTTTTCAATGGCTTCGGAATCAAGTGGCGTCCCCTTGGCATGGGCTGCCATGCGAAACCGGGCCGGCGTCAACCTGATCGATGAGTTCTCAAGCGTATCGGTCAGCGCCATCGCAGACCAGGTGCAGACATTGAAACAACCGGGCGATATCGCGGTGCTGTCTATACACTGGGGCAGCAACTGGGGTTACGAGGTGCCCGATGAGCAAAGGGAGTTTGCGCACCAAGTGATCGATGAAACGGGTATCGATGTCATCCATGGACATTCATCACACCACCCTCGGCCAATAGAGATTTACAGAAACAGACCCATCATGTATGGCTGCGGTGACTTCATCAATGATTACGAAGGTATCGGTGGTTACGAAGTCTTTCGCGGCGACCTGAGCCTGATGTATTTTTTGGATATTGACCCCGCCAGTGGAGCGCTGACCGGTTTAGAGATGGTGCCACTGCAGATCAGAAAATTCAGCTTGGACCGGGCATCAAAACCGGACGCGATGTGGTTAAGAAACACCCTGCACAGGGAGGGACAGGTATTCGGCACCCGGGTGAAAATAAGCGATGACGGAGCCCTTGCACTGCGCTGGAAGTGAATCTGAAAACACCCCGGTGGAAAGCGGGCTGCCTTTAATAGGGCGGGACAGGAACCGGTTGGGGTGACGGCCGAATAGCGCTTCTGCCTGCCTCTAAGAGCACCATGGTTTTATGAAAAAAACCCCCTAATAAGGTATACTATATACACCAATTGTTATTGGTTAAGCAGACCGTAAATAGCAGCTTTTTCAGAGCCATAGCATAAACACCCTGTTGCCAGCGGAGGTGCTGATATGTCACACAAGAAAGTCCTGTTTGGTTCTGCGGCACGTGGCAAGGTTGTTCAGGGCGCCGAGGCGCTAACCGATGCGATACGTGTCACCCTGGGACCGAAATCAAAGTCCGTCCTTATCCAGAAGCAATGGGGATCTCCGGTTGTCTGCAACGATGGCGTGACCATTGCCAAGGAGATGGATCTCGAAGATCCGGAACAAAACCTCGGCGTGCAGATGTTGCGCCAGGCAGCCGAAAAAACCGGCGAGGCGGTCGGCGACGGCACCAGCACCTCGACCATCCTGGCTCACGCCATCTTTGCAGAAGGCCACAGGAACGTGGTGGCCGGCGCCAGCGCAATCGATCTTAAGCGCGGTATCAGCCGGGGACTCGGTATTGCAGTCGACAGCCTTCGCTCAATCTCCAAACCGGTGCAGACCAGCCGTGAGAAAGCCCAGGTTGCAACCCTTTCGGCCCACAATGAGTCGGTCATCGGCGAGCTTGTGGCCGAGGCAATGGAAAAGGTTGGCGATGAGGGTGTGATCACCGTCGAGGAGTCAAAGACCACCGAAACCAGCCTGGACGTGGTCGAAGGCATGCAATTCGATCGCGGCTACCTGTCGCCTTACTTCGTCACCGATCCGGGCAAAATGGAGGCCATCCTCGAAGACGCCTTCGTGTTGCTTTCCGATCGCAAGATCAATAACCTCAAGGACCTGGTGCCTTTGCTCGAAAAGGTCGCCCAGACCGGCAAGGCGATCACCTTCATCGCCGATGAAATAGAGGGCGAAGCGTTGGCGACGCTGATCGTCAACCAGATACGCGGCATATTGAAAAGCGTCGCCATCAAGGCTCCCGGCTTTGGTGACAGGCGCAAGGCAATGCTCGAAGATATCGCGGTTTTGACCGGCGGTACGGTGATATCTGAAGAGTTGGGACTAACCCTGGACAAGGTCGGACTTGACCAGCTCGGCCGGGCTCAGCGCATCATCGTCACCCGTGATGATACGACCCTCATTGGCGGCCAGGGTGACCGCGAAAAAATTGATGCGCGGACCGGGCAGTTACGCACACAAATTGACAAGGCAAGCTCTGACTACGACCGCGAGAAACTCGAGGAACGGCTTGCCAAGCTATCCGGCGGTGTTGCGGTGATCCGGGTCGGGGCGCCATCCGAAGCAGAAATGAAAACCTGCAAAGATGCACTGGACGACGCCATTAGCTCCACCAAGGCGGCTGTTGCCGAGGGCATCGTCCCCGGTGGCGGGCTTGCACTGCTGCGTTGTGTCGAGGCGGTGGAGCGGGCGGAGGAGGAGGCCGATGGCGATGAGAAGACCGGCTTGATGATTCTTCGTAAGGCTTTGACCGCGCCGGCGCGCCAGATCGCGGAAAACTCTGCGGTGGATGGTGGCGTAGTGGTGGCCCGTATGCTCGAAGGAAAGGGGAACATCGGCTTCGATGGCGCCAGGAACGAGTATGTAGACCTCGTTGAAGCCGGTATTATCGACCCTACCAAGGTGGTGCGCATCGCGCTCGAGAACGCGGTTTCGATCGCCAGCCTGTTGTTGCTGACCGAAGCGACCATGACCGATATACCCGAACCCGAGAAAGTTGGTATGACAACATCGCCGGAGGTGTGACGGAGACCGGGCGCTGTGTCTGGCTGCTCAAGAGGTTCCTCAGGCACCGGGAGATTTCGCAGTCCTGGTGCTTGGTGGCCGGGACAGGCGAAAGGCATTGATGTTAAGCGTCCTTTCAGGTTTTATTTTTATGGTCTTAATAAATACCACTGATTCAGCGTAGGTTAAGCATCCTGCGTTAAGATGATAACAGGGTTTATTT
Source organism: Lysobacterales bacterium (assembly GCA_041570235.1). Classification (GTDB taxonomy): domain Bacteria; phylum Pseudomonadota; class Gammaproteobacteria; order Xanthomonadales; family SZUA-36; genus SZUA-36. The sequence goes on from JBFFWN010000036.1 coordinate 17,951, forward strand.
GGACTTTGTGACAAGGAGAACAGCAGTGATCAAATACACCGGATTAGTAATTGCAACCTTCATGGCGATAATTCTGTCCGCCTGCAGTACGGCGCCCAGCAAGCAGGACCAGGGCGTGATCATCGGCGCCATCGCAGGCGGTCTTCTCGGTAACCAGGTGGGCGGTGGCCGCGGCAGGGTGCTGGCAACCATCATAGGAGCCGCTGCTGGCGGCGCGATTGGCGGCAGCATAGGTCGTAGCATGGATGAAACAGATCGAATCAACGCCAATGCCGCACTTGAAAACGTACGTAGCGGCGTTCCCTCAAGCTGGGTTAATCCGGATACCGGTTATGAGTATGTGGTGACACCGAACAACACCTATGAAATCGGCAGCGGGCCCTGCAGGGAATACACACTGGACGCCACTATCGGCGGCAAGACCGAGCAGGTCTATGGCACTGCCTGCCGGCAGCCGGACGGCAGTTGGCAAATGATTAACTGATTGTAATCCGAGGGTCAGTTATCGATATTGTCATCAACGCCATCTTCATCAATGTCGTAATCAATACTGCAATTGACGGTCATATGACCCAATGAAGCTCGAGATAACCTCGGAACGAACAGAGGATGACGAAACGGTGGCAATCGCGCAAGTCAAAATCAAAACACTGGTTAAGCAGTTTGCCAAAGGCATCAATACCATCGACATTTCAAATGTTGCAGGTGGTGAAAGAAACTCAACGACGCTCATCGTTGATATCGAGATCAAGGTTTAGCGTAAAACAATTGCCTGAAAAGCTGTCGGAATCGAGTGTCAGAGTAATAGCTTTGACACTCGATTCAGTCTCTTCTGCTTGGCCAGGCGAGGACAGAAAAAGATCCCGAGTTACCTGGCTGATAAATATTGCCCGGGCCACGAAGTGCTGACTTCACGTCCCTTCTTATTTTCAATTCTCTTTTCAGCCTGTCTCAAGAACCAATCGTTGACTAACCCGCCTGGCCGGTTTACGCTCTTATTTTCACATTGCTAGTATTCCCCCGTTCGAATAGATAAATCCTCTGGAGAAAGTTATGAAAACCGCTCTAATATGGGTGGCTGTAATGTTATTGGCAGTTACACAATCGCCGGTATCATTAGCCAATGAAGCCAAGGAAATGCGTGCTGAAGCCGAGCAGCACTATGCGGACCTGGAGTATAGGAAGGCTTTTAAGGTGTACCGCAAACTGGCACAGTTTGGAGACCGTTATTCTCAGAGACGAGTAGCACACATGTATGCCGAAGGAGAGGGGGTTTCTGTCGACCTGGTGGAGTCATATGCCTGGGCCACGTTGGCAGCCGAAGGTGCTGAAGTAGAACTGGCAAAACTCAATAAAACATTACTGCCACAAATAAAAGCCCCATCCAAGGCAGAGAAAAAGGCGGCCAAGCTGATTAAAAAGTATGGCAAGCAGGCGCAGGCAGAGAGGGTCGCTAAACACAGCAGGCGGGGTCGCGTAATAGATGAAGGATCCTGCACAGGCTCCAAGCTGGCCTGCCCGCGAAGATGATCTTTTTCCGACCTCCAAATTAAATCTCATATTAAGCAGTCGCGATTATCAGGCCTGACACAATTCCCAGCATAAACACAACCGGGTAGTTCGGTACATAAGCGCCAAAACTGTTTGAAGGTAATGGGTAACCCCAAATCTACCAGAC
>JBFFWN010000037.1:0-19461 GCA_041570235.1 Lysobacterales bacterium
CAGCCACCGGCACGGCCGCTGCCCAATCCGCTCGAATGGGCGGTCCTGGCAACCACCATGACCTGGTTTGCAGAGCAATCTCCTGAGTTTGCAATGACCCCTGAGAACGAGGCAAGGCTGACAAAAATGCGTGATATCGGTGAGCAGATGATCCTCGAGTTGGCTTCCCAAACCGAATGCGTGGCCGGATCGGGTTCCACGATCACCGACCCGGTAAGTCGCAGCATGACCGAATATGAACTTGCCCTGAGGGAGCTTAACCAGGGTATCAAGAAGGCCGAACAGGATTTTCGCGTCGCTAAACTGAGTCCGGGCGCAGACGTGATGCTGGAATCAGACGCGTCACAAGCCACCGCCTACCGTCCGGAAGGCCTCGTTATCGAGCCATGTGATCCAAGGTTGATATGCGAGATGTCAGGCAGTCTTAGTACCACCAGGGCACTGATTGGCATTTTCCCGGATGAATACCTGCTGGCCGAACAAACGGGCCTTGGCAAAATCGAAATATGTTACCGCGACATGGAATGGGTTGAACGTCGTGCCGAATTGGTCAGGCCCGACGATGAAAACGTCTCAAATTATTATGGCCGGCTGGCCTTTGACCTGGTTGGACGTTATACACAAAACGCTGAGAGCAATGATGTCTTCGCCTTCCGTTTCACCAGCCCCGAAGAACACCACTACCTGTTTGCTCAAACGTCCGAAGAGGTATTGAATGACAGTTGCCCGGTCGAATGGGTGGGTAGCCGCATTGTCACGCCGCTGCGTGAAAACCGGGGGGGGATCGTTCCCAATCGTCTGACCTACCTTGCCGCATCCAGAACCCTGCCATCACGCCTGTTACAAAACAACTGGGACCGGGGCTCAGAATGGCGGGACTGGTTTGTGACCGGTATCGGCGTTTCCCGGCTTGAGGTAGCTGAGCTCCCGGATATGACGACCCCGCTCAATCAGCATCTGCAATCCCTGTACCAGGCGGAACAACTGGGTATTTACCAGCGTGTTTTACTGCCTTCCAGCAGGAATGTACTGGGCGATGATGTATCCCTGTTTGATGAAATGATGGAGGTTTCCATTGCCAAAGCCCTTATCAGGATGCAGATGTTGTTGTTCTATCCCGAATCACTGTTCAACTCTGACAGTATCCGCACTGCAATTGCAGGCGATGCAGGTTTGCTCGAAAGCCGCACCATGCGCCGCTTCCGTGAGCAAAATCTGCCGTTGACTTCGGTCAATACCATTGCGCTTGAACGCCTGACAAAGTTACGGTCCACCTGGTCGGCACAACCGGAGGCCGTCAGGAGAAAAGGATCGATTCCCAGCAGCCTTATGCATGCCATGACCCGCATCCATATCGTTTACCGGCAGTATTTCGCTTCCAGGCCAGAACCGCTGCAGGAAATTGAAGCGACTGCGCCAATCCAGGAGCAAATACGGGAAACACAGAATTGAGCGTTCAGCCCCGGTTTCGTTTCCTGAAGGCAAGCAGGTAGAAAACCGTCAACAGAATCTGTACCAGGGCTGCCGGCCTTTGTGGCGGATTGACCCATAACTCCATCACACCGATGGTGAAATACAGCATCAGCATCAAACCCGCCCAGATCATGCTGCGATAGGCGGCCTTGATCAGGCCGGCTAACGGGATCAGCAATGGCACAAACGCCAGCGCGGCCAGCCAGGGATTTTGTGCCCCCCACGGCGCCGGCAGCAAGCCATGCCAGACCACCTGCCATGCCATGACGGCGAGGTAGATCGCCAGCATCCATTTTGACCAGCGTTTGGATGAGCCGGACAAGGTGATCTACAGAATATCCAGAACGGATTCGGGTGGACGGCCAATGGCGGCTTTGCCGTTGGCCAGAACGATTGGCCTTTCAATCAGGATAGGCGCCTTTACCATCGCGTCCACCAGTTGTTCATCGCTCAGTGTCCTGTCATCGAGATTCATCGCCTTGTATTCCGCCTGGCCCTTTCGCATCAGGTCGCGTGGCCGCATATCGAGCTTTTGCAGAATCGAGGTCAGGGCACCGGCATCGGGCGGTGTTTCCAGGTAAAGAACAACCTCGGGCTCAACGCCATGCTGTTTCAGAAGTTCAAGGGTTGTGCGGGATTTGGAACAACGTGGATTATGCAGAATTTGAACGTTCAAACTGTTAACCTTCTTTCAATGAATAAATAGGCCGATAATTATACCGTCATGCCCCGTCGGAGAACAAAGTGAACGTACTGGAATCTTTTAGCAGCATAACCCGTGTCAAAAGCCTGGCATTGCACGTATGGAGGCATTTTGGTGAGGACAGGCTTTTCGATGAGGCGGCATCCTTAAGCTACACCAGCCTGCTGTCGATGGTTCCGCTGCTGGCGGTCATATTTGGCGTGGCCTCGGCCTTTCCGGTGTTTGAGCAGTTAAATGCACAATTGCAGTCCTTTATCTTCAACAATTTTGTTCCGTCCTCCGGGGGACAGATTGAGTCTTATCTTGCGGGTTTTCTGGAAAGTGTCGGCAAATTGACACTGACGGGCACCGTGTTCCTGATCATGACGGCATTGTTATTGATGCTGCGAATTGAAAAAGCGCTGAACCTGATCTGGCGTGTTCAAACCCTGCGCAGTATACGTGACAGGGTTATCATGTATTGGGCAGTACTGACGCTGGGGCCACTTGCATTGGGCGCTGCCATCGCCCTGAGTGCGCAGCCCATGTTTGAACAGATCGTGCAGGGCGCCAGCACCGAGTCGCTGTGGCGGGGGGTTGGCGTATTCATGCTGTCCTGGCTTTTCATCACGCTGATGTTTTTACTGGTGCCGAACCGCCGCGTGCAAATAGCGCACGCCGTTGTGGGAGCGTTAATGTCGACGGTTTTGTTCGGCATCGCCAAAAAGGCCTTTGTGGCGTTTGTGGCCAATGCCAGTTTTAATGTCATTTACGGAGCACTGGCGACCATTCCGATTTTTCTCTTCTGGATTTACGTGGTTTGGGTGGTTATATTGCTGGGTGCTTCATTGGCGGCGTCTCTAACCACCTTCAATGAAAGAAAGGTCGACTGGGGCTGGCCGAGAAAATGGGAATTCCTGTTGGCCTACCGCTTGATGGGAAACCTCTGGCAAGCCCAGGCAGGGGGTAGGGCCCTTTCAGTGGAGGAACTGCTGGAGCGCCTTGAAGGTGCGACCGAAACCGCGTTGGCCCGGCAATTGGGCCTGTTGTTGAAGGCCGGTTTTGTCACCCGCGATGAATCTGGTAACTGGTTACTTTGCCGTGACCTCGAAACGGTACGTTTCCTCGACCTGTATCGTGCGGGTGAGTATTACCTGCCAACCGGGGAGGTTCTCGAACTGCCCAGTAAGGGTGAATGGGATGTTCCGTTCTTCAGGTCTGTTAAGCTGGGCGAGTTGAACATGTTGCAATCTCTGAAGTCTATGTATTCCGAAACCGAAAAGGACAATATGGAAAAGTAATGAAAACAACCCTCATGTATTTGATTATTCTGCTGTGGTCTGCTTATGCCGTTGCTGCGGACTATCCGCCAGATCAACCCGTGGACTTCAGTCTGCAACAATTGCGCGGCCAGGAACTCAGTGTCAGCGAGTTTCGGGGCAAGTGGGTTGTTATCAATTACTGGGCAACCTGGTGTGCACCCTGTCGAAAGGAAATACCGGACCTGTCAGAATTGCATACGGCGCGGTCTGATATCGTCGTGCTGGGCCTGGCATTTGAGGATACCGATATCGAGAGTTTTGATGCATTTCTCGATGAGTTTGACCCCAGTTACCCCATGCTGCTTGTCGATGTGTATGCTCCGCCGGAGCCTTTCGGTGCACCCAAGGTTCTGCCCACGACCATTATCCTTGACGCTCAAGGCGTGCCGGTCAAAACCTTCCTTGGTCCTTTGACGGGCGAAGACATCACCGCATTTATCGATGAATATTAAGCTCCCGGCTGCCGGCAGGCCTTTATTACGCTGTGATATGGGCGTCAGGTCTTGAAGGGGGTACTCATTTTAGCGGTTGAACATGTCCGCGGTTCCCAGGCCTTGCCGTTTTTCAATAACGTTCCTGACCGGTGCAAATGATCTTCTGTGGATAGGGCAAGGCCCCAATTCAGCTAACAGCTTAAGATGCAGGGCCGTGGGGTAGCCCTTGTGCCGGTCAAAGCCATATTCCGGATACACCTCATGCATGGACAGCATCAACCGGTCGCGATAGACCTTGGCGAGAACCGATGCTGCCGAGATCGAGGCCACCAGTCCGTCACCCCCGATGATGGTTTTGACCTCGCAACTCAAGTCTGGTGCACGATTTCCGTCGATCAAAGCCCGATGGGGGAAAGGCTTCAATTGATTCACTGATCGCCGCATGCCATTCATGGTGGCCTGTAAAACATTGACGCGGTCGATCTCGTCCACCTCGACAAACTCGACGGCATAGGCCAGCGCCTGTGCCTCGATTTGTGGCGCCAGGCGTTCACGCCGTTTGGCAGTGAGGCGCTTGGAATCATCAAGAAAATCCAGTTGGTAGGACTCGGGCAGGATAACGGCGGCGACCACCACGGGCCCAGCCAGCGGACCGCGTCCGGCTTCATCCACGCCGGCCTCAAGCCGGGACATGCCTGTTGTCAATGCGTTGCCCTTCTTATTCATTTATGCCGATATGGTTCAAAACCACGTCTGCCGCACTTTTGGCGGCATCCTTGCGCAGAAGGCGGTGAAGCCCGGTGAATCGCTGCATCAATGCTTCACGTTTCCCAGGCTGGTCCAGCCAGGTGCCGACTTCCTGGGCAATCCTGGTTCCCGTAACCTGGTCCTGCAACAATTCAGGGACGAGCGCCTCGGATGAAAGAATATTGGGCAGTGAGAAAAAACGGCTTTTAACCAGTTTGAATGTTTTGGCAATGGTATAGGTCAGCCCTGCCAGACGGTAGCAGACCACCATTGGACGGTTGATCAGCATGACTTCCAGTGCTGCTGTTCCCGAGGCACAGATCACCACGTCCGCCGCCGCCATCACTTCCTTGCTGCGACCATCGAACACCCGGACCGTAACGCGGGGATGGTTTGCGGCTTCCTGCTCGAAAAAATGACGAACCCTGTCGCTTGCCGCAGGCATCAGAAATTGGATGTCCGGGTACTTTTGGGCCAAAATGCCAGCGGCCTCCAGCATCGGTGCCGACAGTTTTTCCACCTCGCTCAGGCGGCTGCCGGGAAGCAGGGCCACACATGGCCCCCCGTTGTCGATATCCAATGATGAACGGGCCGGCGCGGACTCGACATCCATTGGAATCTGGTCAGCCAGGGGGTGCCCGGTATAGTCTGCATTGATGCTTGTGGATTGATAATATTCTGGTTCAAACGGAAAAAGACACATAACCCGATCGGTGGACCTGGCGATCTTTTTGACCCGGCCTTTGCGCCAGGCCCATACCGTGGGACTGACATATTGAATGACGGGTATCGATCGCTCTTTAAGCTTTTTCTGCAAACCAATATTGAAATCCGGCGCATCAATGCCGACAAAAACGTCCGGCTTAAGGTCAAGTAAACGTGACAATAGTTGCCGTCTCAATTTGAACAGGCGTGGCAGGTGTGAGAGCACTTCAGACAAACCCATGACGGAGAGTTCGCTGGTGTCCCACCAGCAATCCATGCCTGCCTCCTTCATCAACGGGCCGCCAATACCGGCAAAGCGGATATCGGGTTTGCTGGCGTGGATGGCGCGAATCAGGGCCGCACCCAGTTGGTCACCGGATGCCTCGCCAGCGACCATCGCAATGATCATCAGCGAATAATGCCGCGCTCTGCAGAGTTCAGGAAATTCACCAGCAGATCGATTTCAGGTGAGTCTTTTGCCATCTCCCTGATCCGCGCAGTCGCGTCTTCCAGCGACAGGCTTTCCCGGTACAGCGCCTTGTAGGCACGCTTGACCTGGTTGATCTGCTCAGGGCTGAAGCCGCGGCGTTTCAAGCCTTCGGAATTGATGCCCTTGACCCTGGCTTTTTCGCCGGAGACCGTGACATAGGGTGGAATGCTCTGGTTTACATGGCTGGCAAACGAGGTAAAGCTATGCTCACCGACGGTGCAAAACTGGTGAATCAATGAGTAGCCGGACAATATCGCGTGATCACCCACGGTGACATGTCCGGCCAATGATGCATTGTTGGCCATGATGATATCGTCTCCGAGGATACAGTCATGGGCAATGTGAACGCAGGCCATGATCCAGTTATTGCTGCCGATGCGGGTAACACCACCACCCTGGAGTGAACCACGGCTGAAAGTACACAGTTCCCGAATGGTATTGTTGTCACCGATGATCAGTTCGGTGTCTTCCCCGGCGTATTTCTTGTCCTGTGGCTGTTCACCGATGGAGGTAAACTGAAAAATATCATTGTTCTTGCCGATGGTGGTACGCCCGGTAATGACCGAATGAGAGCGGATTCTCGTACCGGAATCAATACGTACCTTGGCATCAATAATGGAGTAGGCGCCGACTTCAACATCGTCGGCAAGTTCGGCCTTGGGGTCTATCAGGGCTGTCGGGTGAATCATCGTTAATACTCTACCTGTTCACTAAAATGTTTGGTTTCAACCGGAACACATGATCACGGCGCTGGCGGTTCTTTCGCCATTCACGGTGCAGGTAGCCTCGTACTTGCCCATGCCGCGCATGATCCGTGTTTGCTTGACCTTGATGAGCAACTGGTCACCCGGGACGACCTTTCGGGTAAACCTGGCGTTGTCCACCTTCACCAGGTAATAGGTGCCCCCGGGTTTTCCGGCCGTGGCCATACCCACGAAGGCCAGTACACCACAGGCCTGCGCCATGGCCTCGATGATCAAAACGCCCGGCATGACCGGGTTTCCGGGAAAGTGACCCGTAAAAAATGGCTCATTCGCCGTGACATTCTTGATGGCTGTCAACGTGATTTCCGGTTCAATCGTGTGTGAAAGGACCCGGTCTATCAGCAAAAACGGGTAACGGTGTGGAAGTATTTTTTCTATATCTGCACTTTCAATGGGTGTGTTGATATTCAGGTCAGTCATTTTGAGCTTATTTCCCGGTTTGTTTTTCAAGTTTTAATACGCGCCGGGTAAGTTTTCCCAACCTGCGTAAATGTGCAACAGTCCTGTTCCATTCCACCATGGGTTGCGCCGGTAATGCTGCACTCCAGGTGGTGCCTGGTTGTGTGATGGATTTGGTTATGACGCTACGGAAATTCACGGTGGTCCGGTCGGCAATGGTAATGTGCCCCACTGAACCGGAGGAGCCTGCAAACATGCAGTATTGCCCGATTTTCGTGCTTCCGGAAATCCCTACCATGCCCGCCATGGCCGTATGCGCACCGATATGTACATTGTGACCAATCTGGATCTGGTTATCGAGTCTTACGTCATCTTCGATAATAGTATCGCCGATAGCGCCACGGTCAATAGTTGTATTGGCGCCAATTTCACAGTCGTTGCCAATTTTCACGCTTCCGAGTTGTGGGATTTTCACCCAATGGTCCTTGTCAAAAGCAAGGCCAAAGCCGTCTGAGCCGATGACGGCGCCGGCGTGAACGGTCGAGCGCTGGCCAATGACCACGCCTTCTGCAAGCGTGACATTGGCATGAATGCGGCTGCCGTCACCGATACTCACATCAGCAAGCAATACGCTGCCGGGACCGATTGAACAGGCATCGGCGATATAACAGCCCGGACCGATCACCGCATTGGCTCCGATATACACACCCCTGCCGATACTGGCAGTAGGATCGATACTGGCCGAGGCATGGATGCCTGGCTCAAATGATTGCCTCGGATCAAACCGGGTGGCAATTTTTGCGTAGCTGACATAGGGGTCAGCGGCGATCAATGCATTGACCGGACACGCATCAAGGTCATTTTCAGAGACGATGACCGCACCGGCACGGGTTGTTTTTAACTGCTCACGATAAGCGGGGTTGGACAGGAAGCTGATCTGCGTGGAGCTTGCATCGGCAAGGGTTCCAACACCATCGATCAGGGTGTTGCCATCGCCGCGGTAATCCAGCCCGTGCTGTTCTGCAAGTTCACAAAGCGGGACATGACGGATAGGAGTTTGCATACGAAAACCACTCAGTTATGGGTAATACGGGCAGGCTGCGTTACCGCAGAGAACGTTCCCGTTTGTCGGCTTCATACTCTAGGGTGAGTTGATCCAGGATCATCTGGGTAATGTCCAGCGACGGGTCAGCATATATCACCGGGCTCGATAAAATCAGGTCATAACCGTTTTCACGTGCAATTTTCTGAACGGCCTGGTTTATCTGGTCCTCCAGTTGCTGGATTTCCTCGGTGCGCCGGAAAGACAGTTCATCACGGAGGTCCTCTTTTTGCCGGTTAACATTGCGACGCATTTCACGTAGCTCCCGGTCGAGGCGGATGCGGGCATCCTCGGAAAGATCACCCATTTGCAAACGGTTATCCATATCCTGGACCTGGCGTTCCTGGAACTCGATGGTCTCATTACGTGGCCGAAACTCCAGGTCAAGCTTTTCACGACCGGCCAATACCTGCGGTGCATTGTCTAGGACCTGCTTCATATCCACATAGCCCACGCGCAACTGTTGAGCAAAAGCCTGGCCGGCAAAGACCATCAGCAGCACTGATAATATGGGCAAAAATCGTTTCATATGCCCAAATTGTACCCCTTTTGAGCAAATGAATTAAGTCTTATGCCATTTGAAGCCTAAAATGTGGTTCCAAATGAGAACTGCAGACTCTCTGTGCGATCACCCTTGAACTTTTTGATCGGGAACGCATAGTTCATGATGATCGGCCCGATCGGCGCCTGCCAGGTTACTGAAATGCCTGTCGATGCCCTGAATAACGAGACATCAACCGTGCTGATATTTTCGTACACATTACCGACGTCTACGAACAGGGCGATCCTGGATCCGCCACCCTTGGTAAACGGTGTTGGTATGGCCAGTTCGAGGCCGCCGGAAATTTTCACGTCACCACCGACGGCGCGACAGCTCAAAGGCCCGTCTTTGGGTCCGAGTGTATTGTCTTCAAACCCCCTGATGTCGCGAACACCGCCACCGTAGAAATGTTCAAAGAATGGCAGCCCCGTATCCAGGGAAATGACCTCTTCTTCCAGGCAGGCAGATTCAACACCCTCAGGTAACTGGGTATCGATGGCCTGTGCCAGCGATGTGCTGTCGTAGTTGTCGTAGGAATCACCGTAACCGAGGTCGCCGTGAAAGGAAAATACCAGGTCCGCCCAGATCGGGATGTACTTGGCGGCACGATAATACAGCTTGTAGAACTGCCGGCTGCTGCCCGGCAACGAGGTTTCCAGGCTGACGCGCTGTGATGAGCCACGTGTCGGATTCAAAAAGTGGTTGCGTGTATCGCGGGTCCATGACGCGGTAAAGTCATAGGTCCTGAAATCACGCTCCTTGCTGCTCAGCTCGCCGTCGCCATCGTGATCGAGTGATGTGGACAGGGGGTCCAGGGGCCGCGGAATAAAATACGATTCCGGGCAGATACCGTTCTCATTGATATCGTTACACAGGATGTTATCAGGGTCTTCCGGGTCTCTGTATTGCACTTCGCGCACAAAGGAACCGATATTCAGGTCGGTCTGGCGTATACCCAAACCGGCGCGCACAGAATCAACTTCGGTCAACGGAACACCAAAACTCATGCCGGCTGCGGCCTCGGTACTGGTGAATGTGGAGATATTGGCGCCTTGCTGGTCAAATTCCTGGTAGCGCAGGTAAAACCCCCGGCTGACGCCGTCCTCGGTCCAGTACGGGTTGTCGTAGCTCAACGAGAAACTGTTGATGATACTGCTGTGTGACAGGGACAAACCAACCCGTTTACCACTGCCGAGGAAGTTATCCTGCTGAATACTCAGTGAGGCAATCAGCCCCTGGACCTGCGAATAACCGAGACCTACCGAGAAGCTGCCCGCGGCGCGTTCTTCCACGGTTACGATGACATCGATCTGGTCATCGGTGCCGGGTACGGCGGGTGTTTCGACATTAACGGACTCGAAATAGGTCAGCCTCTGTAAACGGATTTTTGAACGGTCAATGGCCGACTGGGAAAACCACCCACCTTCGAACTGGCGCATTTCACGTCTTAACACTTCATCCTTGGTACCGGTGTTACCCACAAAGGTGATTTGGCGGACGTAGACCCGTTTACCCGGATCGACAAAATAATTGATCGTGACCAGCCGGTTCTCGCGGTCGATCTGCGGAATCGGGTTGACGTTGGCAAAGGCATAACCGATGTTGGACAGAACCGTGGTGATGTTTTCGACACTCTGCTCCATCTTTTTACGGGAAAAGATGTCATTGTCCTGCGTCATGATCAGTCGTCTAAGGGTCGACTCTTCGATCACCAGGTCACCCGTGACCTGGATTTTTTCAACGGTATATTGTTCACCCTCGATGATATTCGCAGTGATGTAGATATCTTTCTTATCGGGGCTGATCGATACCTGGGTAGATTCAACATTGGCATCGATATAACCACGGTCCTGGTAATAGGAACGGATTTTTTCCAGGTCGCCGGACAGTTTTTCACGCGAATACTGGTCATCTTTGGACCAGAATTTCCAGAACGGGGGAATCTTGGCCTCGAACTCGGTGCGGATCTCCTTATCTGAGAAAAGCGTGTTGCCAACGATATTGATATGTTTGATTTCAGCCGTCTTGCCTTCCTTGATATTGATGGAAATACGCACACGGTTGCGATCAAGTTCGACCACGCGGCTATCAACCTCGACTGCATAACGGCCCTGGCTGAAGTACTGTCTGACCAGTTCCTGCTTGATTCGGTCGAGGGACTGCGGTTGATACACCTCACCCTGTGCAAGGCCAATATCGGCCAGCACCGGATACATGTCCTCATCCTTGATCGCCTTGTTACCGCTTAAAGCGATGGCGGCGATCGCAGGTCTCTCCTGTACGACAATGACCAGGATATCGCCTTCACGCTCAAGCTCAATGTCGCTGAAAAAGCCGGTTCTGAACAGCGACCGGATGGCCTGGCGTGCTTTTGAGGCGGTTAATAATTCATTGGTATCGACGGGCAGGTAATTAAACACCGTGCCTTCTGAAATACGTTGCAATCCCTCTACCCGTATGTCGGAAATGACAAACGCATCAAGCGCCAGGGCGGACTTCATTGAGAACAGGCCACACAGCAGGATGATTAAGATTCTTCTCATGTACTCAGATCCGTAGAGTTTCTTTTTATTTCAGGCGGGAAGTCTATCCGACCAGACGTAAAATATCGTTAAAAAATGCTATGCCCATCAATCCGAACAGCGCCAACAGGCCTATATATTGAGCTTTTGCCTGAACCTGTTCAGATACCGGGCTACCTTTGGCTAATTCTATCAGGTAATAGAGCAAATGCCCCCCATCAAGAACAGGAATTGGCAGTAAATTCAAAATACCCAGGCTGAGACTGATGGCGCCCAGGAAAAACAGAAAGCTGGAAACACCGGCATTGGCTGAAGTATTGGCAAATTGCGCAATGCTGATCGGACCGGACAGGTTCTTGACCGAAGCCGATCCGGTTAGCATACGTCCCAGTATACCGAGCGTCGAGCCGGTCAGGCGCCACATTTCAGATGCCGCCGCGGTAAAGCCCTCGATCGGCCCGTATTTATGCATAAAGTAGGCGCGGGAGAACTGCTCCTGTAATTCTTCACTAGGCGGCGTGTTGGTAACGCCAAGTATCAGGCGCTTGGACAAGGTGCCGCTACTGCTTTCCTCCGGTGTTACCTGGAGGTCAAGTAAGCCACCGGCACGCTCTACCGTGACCGTCAGCGCCTGCCCTTGCGTGCCGTGTTTTTGCACCAGGGCGCCCACCCAGGCCCAATCGGGAACCTCCTCGCCGCCAACACTGACGATTCGGTCACCGGCCTTGAAACCGGCGCGATACGCGGGGCTGTCAGGGCTGACCTCTCCCACGATCGCGGGAAGTTTTGCACGCCAGGGAGTGATACCAATGCCCTCAAGGGTTTTTTCCTCTTCGAAATCACCTCCAAGCTGGCTGAGATCCAGTTCAACCCGGCGTGTAAGGCCATCGGCCTGCTCAAGCTCAACGGTGACGGACTCGCGGTCAAGGGCGTGGGTGATCAGGCCGAGTACGGCGTGCTGCCAGGTATCCGTCGATTCACCATCGACACTCATGATGCGATCACCCGGTTCGATACCCGCGCTGGCGGCGACGCCCTTGACCTCGCCAACGATCGGGCGTGAATCCGGCATGCCAACCAGAAACATCAGCCAGAAAGCCACCAGTGTGAAAATCAGGTTGAATACCGGCCCGGCAGCCACGATGGCAATACGGGCCCAGACAGATTTGCGGTTGAAAGCCTGATCAAGGTCGCGTTCTTCCACCTCGCCCTCGCGTTCATCCAGCATCTTGACGTAGCCACCCAGGGGGATGGCCGCGATAACATATTCAGTACCGTCCTTGCCGGTTCTTGACCACAGTTTCCTGCCAAAGCCGATGGAAAACTTGAGTACCCGCACACCCATGCGCCGGGCCACCCAGTAGTGGCCAAATTCATGAAAAGTGATCAGCAGGCCGAGTGCGACCAGCAACCACCAGATTGAACCCAGAAATTCAGACATTATGTTGTTTAGTTACCTTTCTGCATTTTGATATGATCACGGGTTACCCGTCGTGCGATGCGGTCGTATTCCAATATATCTTCAAGACTCGCGATTTTACCTGGTTCACATGCCGCCAGTGCTTCTGAAACGATCGAAGGAATCTGCAAAAAGCCAATCCGCCCCTTCAGGAAGGCATCGACCGCTACCTCATTTGCAGCGTTGAAGATGACCGGCGCATTGCCGCCGCATTCAAGCACTTCATAGGCCAGCCCCAGACCCGGAAAACTTTCCAGGTTGGGGGGGTAAAATTCCAACTTGCTCATTTCAGTAAGGTTGAGACGTTTTACCCCGGATTCAATCCGTTCCGGCCACGCCAATGCATGGGCGATGGGTGTACGCATATCCGGTACGCCCATCTGCGCCAGGATCGAGCCGTCGCGGTAGGCCACCATGGAATGCACAATGCTCTGTGGATGCACGACGACTTCGATTTCATCCGGCCGGGCATTGAACAGCCAGCGTGCCTCGATAACCTCCAGCCCCTTGTTCATCAAGGTGGCGGAATCAACCGATATCTTGCGACCCATGTCCCAGTTTGGATGGTTGCAGGCCTCATCGGGTGTAATGTCCATTAAAGACTGCCTGTCGCGGTGCAGGAATGGTCCACCGGAGGCGGTCAGGATAAGTTTTTCCACGCCGGTCTCGGCCAGGCCATCAGCAAAGTTTTCAGGCAGCACCTGGAACAATGCGTTGTGTTCGGAATCGACCGGAATAATGTTCACATTATGGGCCATCGCCGCCTGACGGAATAATTCGCCCGCAATGACCATGGATTCCTTGTTGGCCAGCAATAAACGCTTGCCGGCTTTAACCGCCGCGAGCGTGGACTCAAGCCCGGCAGCACCCACGATGGATGCCATAACAACATCGGTTTCATCCAAGCGCGCCACGTCGCACAACGCTGATGAGCCTGCCACGACCTCGGTATTGCAATGCAGGCGATCGAGCTCAGATTGCAATTGGACAGCCCGCGATTCATCACTGATCGCGGCGTAGCGCGCATGGTGCTGATGGCATTGTTGCGCCAGGCGTTTGACATTGCGGTGCGCACCCAGGGCAATCACCTTATAACGTCCCGGGTGGCGGCTTAGTACATCAAGCGTGCTTACCCCGATAGAACCGGTGGAACCAAGAATGGTGATACCCTGTCTGGCCATCGCGTGTTCCTCAGTAACCTGAAATCGATAAACCCAGGGCGAAAAATGGCGCGGCAGCGATCAGGCTGTCTAGCCGGTCCAGAATACCGCCGTGACCGGGTAACAGCTTGCCCGAGTCTTTGTGACCGCTGATGCGCTTATGCATGGAAATCAGCAGATCGCCGCCGGCTGACGCCAGCACGGTCAACAGGCACAAAGGAATTAACCAGAGCGGGTCCATGCCGGGGAGAGGCATCAACTTTGCTGCAATCACGGCAACCACCGGCGCCAGTAGCAGAGCTCCCAGCAAACCTTCGCGGGTTTTTCCGGGACTGATCAGCGGCGCGAGCTTGGTTTTTCCAAAACGCTTGCCGGCAAAATAGGCGCCGGTATCTGCCGCCCAGACAATCAACAGCAATAGCAGGATAAACCAGGGGCCCATTGCTTGTACCGCAATCCAACCGATCGCCAGCCAACCGGTGCTGATGGAAACGATGGCGGTCACATAGGACAGCGTCCTGTAACGGCTGTCGACAACGGCACCACTGCGGTAGAAAAACAGGCGCAGGAACATCAGTAGCCAGGCGGCAGTAAAAAGGGCAAGGACTTCAGGGCCAATGCCGATCCACTGGTCCCTGATGAAAAACAGAACGGCAAACACCGTAGCCTGCAGGTAGACCATCGACTGGATGGCACCCCGGCTTTTCATGCCCGCGAGACGCGCGTATTCCCATGAGCCTCCCAACAGGATGAAAGCCACAATGCCGGCGAAGCTGTAAGCCGGCAATGCAAAAATCGCCAGCAAAACCAGCGGCATTAACAGCAGGGCTGTAAAAATCCGTTGCTTAAGCATTCAGCGTGCCCATGACTTGCTCACTGGTCTGGCCAAAACGTCTTTCACGCGACTGGTATGCACGCACTGCCGCGTTCAGCTCCTCCTTGTCAAAATCAGGCCACAGGGTTTCCGTGAAGTAAAACTCTGTATAGGCACATTGCCAAAGCAGAAAATTACTGATCCTCATTTCGCCACCGGTGCGGATAAACAGGTCGGGGTCGGGAGATTCGGCCAAAGCCAGGAATTGCGAAAAGCCGGCCTCGGTTACATCGTCTGCTTTCAGTTTGCCTTCGCTGATCGCGACAGCCAGCGTTTTGGCTGCCTGCGTGATATCCCACCGGCCGCCATAGTTGACCGCGATGTTGGCGAGCATCCGGGTGTTATTGCGGGTCAGGATTTCAGCTTCCAACATTTTTTGCTCGATGGCAGGCTTGAAGGCTGACTTATCACCGATAAATTTGATGCGTATGCCGTTTTGATGTAACTCTTTCACCTCTTTGTTCAGCGCGCGCATAAAAAGCTCCATCAGGCGTGATACCTCGCCTGCCGGCCGTTTCCAGTTTTCACTGGAAAAGGCAAAAACGGTGAGTGTTTTAACGCCGAGGTAAACACATTGCTCGATACAGGTCCGCAGGGATTTTAATCCGGCCTGGTGTCCCATGCTGCGCGGACGGGTTCTTTTTTTCGCCCAGCGGCCGTTGCCATCCATGATGATGGCAATGTGCCCTGGAATATTTGCCGTGTCTGTCATCCTGGCAGCACCTGGCTCAGTCGCGACAACTGAAAGTGTTAACAGGTGTTATGGGCAGCTTGGCGGGAATCAAAACTACAGTAGTTCCTGTTCTTTGATGGACACTAACTCATCCACCTTGGTCACGTGCTCGTCGGTCAAAACCTGGATTTCCTGTTCTGCACGGTGATCATCATCCTCCGAAATTTCCTTGTTTTTCAACAGTTCCTTGATGTTGTGGTTGGCATCTCGGCGTATGTTCCGGATTGCGATCTTGGCGTTTTCACCTTCCTTGTGGACAACTTTGCCAAGGGCGATCCTTCGCTCTTCTGTCAGTGGAGGCAACGGGATTCGAATGGTTGTTCCTGCGCTGATCGGGTTCAGGCCAAGATCCGACGTCATAATGGCTTTCTCCAATGCCTGGATCATGTTTTTGTCCCAGGCGGTCACTGTCAGCGTGCGGGCATCTTCAATGGCCACGTTGGCCGCCTGGCTGATAGGAACCATGCTGCCATAGTATTCCACCTGCACATGTTCAAGCAGGCTGGGGTGTGCACGTCCAGTGCGAATTTTGGCCAGCTCGGTACTCAACGAATCGAGGGTCTTTCCCATGCGGGTTCGCGCATCATTTTTTATTTCTCGAAGCATTCTTCTTCTCCCGTTCAGCAGCTTTAGGGTCAGTGGTTACAAGTTCTGTTTCGCCCTGTCGAGCATCATGCTCTACCTGATTTAACAGATGGGCGCCCAATTTTAACAGTAAAAATGGAAAGAAGTTGCCTGTCCATTCCGATTCCTATCCCGATTAACAGGAAATCTTCAGGTGATGATAGTGCCGACCTTTTCGCCGCTGACAATTTTCATCAGGTTGCCGGCGCCAAAAACATTAAATACGCGGATCGGCATTTTCTGGTCACGGCATAGAACAATGGCGTTGGTATCCATCACACGCAGTTTGCCTTCGATAACTTCATCGTAGCTCAGTGTCTCGTACATTTGCGCGTTTTTGTCTAACTTGGGGTCGGCGGAATAGACGCCATCCACCTTGGTGGCCTTGAGTACGATATCCGCACCCACTTCGATGGCACGAAGTGCGGCGGCCGTATCGGTGGTAAAGAACGGGTTGCCAGTACCACCGGCGATAATCACCACACGGCCTTTTTCCAGGTGTCGGGTCGCGCGACGGCGGATATAGTCTTCACTCACGTCATGTACGGAGATCGCAGACATCACGCGCGCATCGGCACCGACCCTTTCCAGGGAATCCTGCAGCGCCAATGAGTTCATCAGCGTGGCCAACATGCCCATATGGTCGCCGGTTACGCGATCAATACCGGACTGTGCAAGGCCAGCGCCCCGGAAAATGTTCCCGCCACCAATAACGATGGCGACCTGGACGCCGGTTTTGCGAACTTCCAGCACTTCTTTGGCAATCCGGCCAATGATGACCGGATCGATACCATAGTCTTCGTCACCCAGCAGGGCTTCGCCGCTGAGCTTCAGAAGAATGCGCTGGTAAGGGGCTTTAGCCACCTTTCACCTGCTGCATAACTTCATCTGCAAAGTTATCCTGCTTTTTCTCGATGCCCTCACCAACGGCCATCCGCGCCATACTCTTGACACTGGCGTTGTTCTTCTTGAGCAACTGGGCGACGGTCATGTCACCGTCTTTTACAAAGTCCTGGCCAAGAAGTGTGATCGAGGAAATATGCTTGCGCATACGGCCCGAGACCATTTTTTCAATGATGTCAGCAGGTTTTCCGCTGTCTGCGGCCTGTGAAATCAGGAATTGCTTTTCCTTCTCAAGTACATCTGCCGGCACGTCATCAACATCAATATACTCGGGGTTCAAAGCCGCAACATGCATGGCAATATCATGGGCCACTTCGCTATTGCCGCCTTCGACCTCGATCATTGCGCCGATACGGCCACCATGTACGTAGGCACCGATAGTGTGGTCGCTCTTCAAGCGGCTGATGCGGCGAATCTGAACATTTTCACCAATCTTGGAAACCAGTGCCTGGCGAGCCTGCTCGATCGTTCCACCATTGGCTTTGGTTTCGCCCAATGTTTCCACATCGGTTGCGCCGCTGGTCAGTGCATTGGCTGCAACTGATTCAGTGAATGCCAGGAAATTGGCGTCCTTGGCAACAAAGTCGGTTTCACAGTTGATTTCAACCATCGCCAC
This sequence comes from Lysobacterales bacterium, assembly GCA_041570235.1. Taxonomy (GTDB): domain Bacteria; phylum Pseudomonadota; class Gammaproteobacteria; order Xanthomonadales; family SZUA-36; genus SZUA-36. The sequence continues at coordinate 17,551 of JBFFWN010000037.1, forward strand.
TTCTTTGCCGTCGTCACTGCTGGCCACTGCGAGCTTGCCTTCGGCAGCGATGCGGGAAGCTTTTTTGTCAGCCTGTGCAAGGCCTGTCATGCGCAGGTGTTCTGCTGCAGCTTCCAAATCACCATCGGTTTCAACCAGTGCTTTTTTACATTCCATCATGCCAGCGCCGGTGCGCTCGCGAAGTTCTTTTACCATTGAGGCAGTTACTGCCATCGTCCTATTCCTTCTTCTATTCAGTTCAAAATTGCCGGGTTAAAAACCCGGATGGCTTCCCCGCCATCAAGGCGGGGATTTCCGTATCAGTCGTCCGCTTTTTTGGCGGCAGTTTTCTTTGCTGTCTTTTTCTTGGCAACTTTTTTCTTGACGGTTGCTGCGACTTTTTCGACAACATCTTCGGCTTTGGCTTTCACTTTTTCAGCGACCTCTACGGCTTCAGCCTTTACCTCTTCGGTTACTGATTCTACTTTTTCAGCAACTTCTACTGCTTCAGCCTTTACGTCTTCGGATGCTGATTCTACTTTTTCAGCAACTTCAGCGACCTTGGTCTCAACCGTTTCAACCACCTCGGCGGCTTTCTCTTCCACAGCTTCAGCAACCGGCGCTTTTTCTTCTACAGCATCAGCAACCGGCGCTTTCTTGGCGACAACTTTCTTGGCAACCGTTTTCTTGTCAGCTTTATCAGCCTTGGCTTTTTGCGGCTTGGCAGCACGTTTTACCGGGTTACCATATTCGTCGAGTTCGACAAATTCGTCAGCATCGTCAATGTGCGGAACTGCGGCGCGCCCTTCCAGAACGGCGTCGGCAGCCAGTTGCGTATAAAGACGGATGGAACGGATTGCATCGTCATTACCCGGGATAACGTAATCGACATCGTTGGGCGAGCAATTGGTATCGACTACCGCGATAACCGGAATACCCAGTTTGCGGGCTTCCTTGACGGCGATGTCCTCATGACCCACATCCACCACGAACATGGCGTCAGGCAGGCCCTTCATATCTTTGATACCGCCAAGGGTTTTTTCAAGCTTGTCCCGCTCGCGGGTCAGTTGCAGTACCTCTTTCTTCACCAGGCGGGCAAAGCTGCCGTCCTCTTCCATTTTTTCGATCTGGCGCAGACGCTTGATGGATTGGCGAATCGTGCGGAAGTTGGTCAACATTCCACCCAACCAGCGGTGCGATACATATGGCATTCCGCAACGCTGGGCTTCTTCGGCAACCGCCTTGGACGCTGCGCGCTTGGTGCCGACAAAAATCACGCTGCCGCGTTTTGATGCAACCTTACCGATGAAATTCATCGCGTCGGTCAGCATGGGCAGAGATTTTTCCAGGTTGATTATGTGGATTTTTCCACGGGCTCCGAAGATGTATGGAGCCATTTTTGGATCCCAGTAACGGGTTTGGTGACCAAAGTGCACGCCGGCTTCGAGCATCTGGCGCATGGTGATATTAGGCATTGTAGAAATCCTTTAAATAACAGAATCTCAGCGGCCAATGAACTTATGTCATCTGGCGACACTGATCTTCCGGGTTAATCCTCCACATACCCTGCCCGGAAAACCCTGATTTTGCAGGGCACCCAACCGGACGGTTGTGATATGTGTGCGTATTTGATGTCCGGTCCCCGGCATTAATGCCTGGTGAATCCGTCATCTTTTTTTGCCTGTCGTGACAAACACGACCAAGGCAGCAGGGCTTTATACCAGAAATGGTGTTGAAGGGCAACGTTTTGTGGTTTTTATGACTGGTTTTATCGCATTCAAAACTATCCAATTTCTGGCGTGGTATTCCCGGAAATGTGAATAGCGGGGCCTGGGTCCTCCATTCGACTTGCTTGTCGTTACGAATAAAGTCCTGTTCAGGCGTCTTCGAAGAGACTAGTGCGAGCGTCAGCCGCGCTACTGGTACTGCTCC
>JBFFWN010000038.1:0-19261 GCA_041570235.1 Lysobacterales bacterium
AGTTTCCTGCTGGCTCATGTTTTCTTCATCATGGCCTACCACCAGACCGGCGCCGCCACCGGCAAATTAAAGCCCATGGATTTTATGAAATTCGGTCTTTACGGCGCTGTTCTGATCACGATCATTTACCCTGGCCTTGATAACTTGCTTGTACCGGTTTTATTGTATGCCGGCGTGCTGCTGTTAATGGGCTTGTGGGCCCACAAACGCCGCGGCGCCACCTCGCATAAAAGTTTCATGATGGTGGCCACTGGCGCAATGCTTTTTTGTCTGTCAGATGGCATGATTGCCATCAATAAATTTGCCTTTGCCATACCCGCCGAGCGGATATGGGATATGTCCATTTATATTACTGCCCAGTTCCTGATTATCCAGGGACTGTTACATCACCCGGAGAGATCATGAAATCCATGTTGAAACACTGCTTGCTGACCCTGCTCTTGCTCACTGGCCTGATGGGGCCGATTTCCCAGGCAGATGACAACTTCGTGTTTTGGCCAAATGCCGACTACGACCCGGCAATCCCTACTGTTAAGGATGTTCTCGGCTACCACCCCGGTGAGCGGATAACCTGGCATGATGACGCTGTTCATTATTTTGAGGCACTTGCAGACGCAAGCCCGGAGCGCATCACGGTTCACCGCTATGCAAAAAGCTGGGAAGGCCGGGACCTGATATACGTGGTTGTCAGCGCTGAAAAAAATATGGGCAGGATTGATCAGATAAAATCCGCCATGCAACAACTGGCAGACCCCCGGAAAACCAGCCGCAGCGATGCCCTGCAAATCATCAAGGATCAACCGGCTGTCACCTGGCTTTCCTACGGTGTGCACGGTAACGAGATTTCCTCAACCGAAGCAGCCATGCTGACGGCCTATCACCTGCTGGCTTCGCGTGGTGATAAGCGGGTTGCAGAGATCATGTCCGATACGGTGGTGATCATCGATCCGATGCAAAACCCCGATGGCAGGGACCGGTTTATCCACAATTACGAGATCGCTGAAGGGTTGCAACCGGATTCGGACAGGATTTCTGCAGAACACAACGAGCCCTGGCCGGGCGGGCGCACCAACCATTATTATTTCGATCTCAACCGGGACTGGTTCATCATGACCCAACCCGAAACCAGGGGCCGGGTTGAAATCCTGCAGGAATGGTTCCCGGTGTCATTTGTAGATGCTCACGAAATGGGCTCCGACAGCACCTACTACTTTGCCCCGGAAGCCGTTCCCTACAACCCGCACCTGGCAAAAGACCAGCGCGCGAGCCTTGAACTGTTTGGCAAAACCAATGCCCGCTGGTTTGATACTTTCGGTCTGGATTATTACACCCGCGAGGTGTTCGATGCGTTTTATCCCGGTTATGGCGCCAGCTGGCCCTCCTATTTCGGCAGCATCGCCATGACCTACGAGCAGGCCTCTTCCCGTGGCCTGGTGGCCAGGCAATACGATGGCAATGAACTGACCTATGCATATACCATCAGAAATCATTTCATCACCTCGCTGGGCACGGCTGAAACGACCGCTGTTAACCGCGAGAAATTTCTCACAGAATTTTATGATTACCGGGCCAGCGCCATCGAGGAAGGCAAAACCGACAAGATCAGGTCTTACATCATTCCCCGGCAAAAAGACCAGGCCGCAGCCGATAAATTGGCCGGCCTGCTGGTCACCCAGGGTGTTGAGGTGCAGCGTGCCAACTCCTCCTTCGAGGCCTGCGGGACGTCATATGAGGCCGGCAGCATGGTGATCAATACGGCACAGCCAGCCAAGCGGTTTATCCGCACACTGATGGACGTGGATGTACCGATGGAGAAAAGCTTTCTCGAAGAGCAGGAACGCCGCAGGGCAAAAAACCTGAATGATGAAATTTATGATGTAACGGCGTGGTCCCTGCCATTGATGATGAATGTCGAGACCATCACCTGTAACCGCACCATCAGCGGGCGGTTTGACCCGCTTGGCCCGCAACTGGTTCGGCAGCGGACACTCACCGCGGGCTCAAACCCGGTGTCCTACCTGGTGCCATGGGGTTCAGCACCGGCGGTGCGCTTTCTTGTCAATGCTTTTAAAAATGAACTTGCGGTCAAGAGTAGCGACAAGGCTTTTACACATTCAGGCAGGCGTTACCCGGCCGGCACCCTGATTGTAGACAGTGCTGACAACCCGGATGACCTTGCCGCGGTGATGGCCGGACTGGTGTCACTGACGGGGGCTGAAGTGGTTCCCGTCGAAAACAGCTGGGTGACCGATGGTCCCAACTTCGGCAGTGAAAACGTGGTGCGTTTCAACGCACCCAAAGTTGCCATTGCCTGGGATTATCCCACCTCTTCATACAGCGCGGGCAATACCCGTTTTGTGATTGAGCGCCAGTTTGATATGCCTGTCACCGCCATCCGGATGAACCAGCTTAAATCCGCCGACCTGAAACGCTACCAGGTGTTGATACTGCCGGAAAACGGATGGGGGTCCAACTATAAAGATGCTCTCGGCGAATCGGGTGCAGCCAACCTGAAGGACTGGGTTACCAAGGGCGGAGTGTTGATCGGCCTGGGCACGGCAAACCGTTTTCTTGCCGACCCTGGCGTTGACCTGCTGTCAATCCGCAGGGAAAACGCGGTGGTGGAGGTGCAGGCAGAGGAAAAGGATGCCAGTACACAAGAGGAAGAGGAAGACACCGTTGAAGGCAGTTACCTCACCAGTAAAGCGGATTATATCGCCGCTATCACCCCGGAGAAGGACCGGCCGGATTCGGTTGCAGGCGTATTGGTCAGGTCGGATGTTGACCCCGACCACTGGCTGGGTGCAGGTGTGGCGCCCAGCCTCAACGTGCTGGTGCGGGGCTCGGATATTTACACCCCGGTCAAAATGGACAAGGGGGTTAACGTCGCCGTATTCCGGGATGCTGATAATCTGCTGGCCAGTGGTTACATGTGGGAACAGAACCGCAAACAACTGGCCTACAAGCCATTCGTGGTCAGCCAGCGTCTCGGCAAAGGTTATGTCATTGGATTCACCCAGGATCCGAATGTTCGTGCTTATCTTGATGGCTTGAACCTGATATTCATGAATGCGATCCTCAGGGGTTCGGCGCATGCCAGGCCGGTACGTTAAATGAATGAGACCCATCTCAGCTGCCGACCCGATGTGCGCATGGCTATGATCAGGCTGCCCGGACTGAAACATGCCGGTTAAAAAGATACTGCTTGGGGCGTTTATCGCTTTGATGATGCTGTTGTACTTTACCGGCGGGGGTGAAAAATACCTCGACATCCGCTTGTACCAGGCACTTTTTGAACGCTCCCCGCTGTTGACAGCCGGGGTGTTTTTCCTGGCATACCTGGTGGGCACCAGCTGCTCACTACCGGTAACCGGCGCGATGGCGGTCGCCAGTGGTGTTGTCTTTGGTACTGCGATCGGTTTTGGCATTTCATTGATGGCCTGCACCCTGGGTGGAACCGTGGCGCTGTTCAGCACCCGCTATCTTTTCCACGACCTGGTTAAAAGACGGTTTGCGGGACAACTGGATATGCTCAACAAGGGCATCGAAAAAGAAGGGGCTTTTTACCTGTTTGGTCTGAGGATGGTGCCCGTAATACCCTTCTGGTCCCTCAACCTGCTGATGGGTTTGACTTCAATGCGCGTGCCCGTTTTCATGCTTGCCACGTTCTGCGGCATGATTCCGGTGCTGGCCATATTGACCTATACCGGTAACGAACTGGGTGACATAGAAAGCTTCAGCTTTGCCTCCATCGTCACGCCGGGCCTGGTGTTTTCCCTGCTATTGCTCGGCAGTTTTCCGTTTATCGCCAGGGCCATTGTGACTCTGGCAAGACGCCGCTTGAAAAAAGCCAGGGAAAAAGCCAGGGAAAAAGCCGGGGGCCAATCATAATTTCCAGAGCACGATAACCCGTATCATGACGGTCAGAATACCAGCATCGTCGCTGGCATAATTGACTGGCAGGATCGAAGATCGACCATGGCGATGATTCCGGTCTTACGAAACTACGATTTGTTTACCATCACGGCGGCGTCAGGCTGGGTACCCTGGCAATTTCGGCATCGATATTCAGATATTTGACCACCAGCACCACGGTGTTCGGGGCCTGCATGGTCTTTTTCATGCAGTCATTAATGGCGCTGGTGACGGCCGTGAATTCACCACGTATCTGCGTGCTTAACTGGTTGCTTACGATCTCGATATCATCACGTTCTCGCAATGCTTTAATAAATTCGATGATGGTCGGAATGGGCCCGTCCCTTAGAGGATAAAGACTCATCTCTGCAACAATTTTCATCCTGTGCTTCCCTGTTTGTTCGAATGGCGGGGTACTATTGTAATTTTGTGTCATCGGATTGGACAGTTGATTTTGGACATTGATGCAATATCAGCAATTGTGCTATCCCGTCCGTTTCCGTATGATCCGGTGATTATTTCACTTATAAAGCCATGGCAACGCTACCCCGATGACAGATCCCACCGACGAACCTGGTTTCAACACACTCGCAGTCCGTGCAGGGCAGGTCCGCAGCGCCGAAAACGAGCATGCGGAACCGATTTTCACGACATCGAGCTATGTGTTTTCCTCCGCGGCCGAGGCGGCGGCGCGATTCTCTGATCAGCAACCCGGCAATATTTATTCACGGTTCACCAATCCGACGGTCAGGACATTCGAACAACGCCTGGCGGCCCTGGAAAAGGCTGAGTCCTGCGTGGCGACCGCCTCGGGCATGTCAGCCATCCTCTCCACCTGCCTGGCATTGCTGAAAAGCGGCGATCATATCGTCTCCTCACGCAGTATATTCGGCTCAACCACGATGCTGTTCAGCAATTACCTGGCCAAACTGGGCATTCGGACCAGTTTTGTTGAGTTATCTGACATACATGCCTGGCGGTCGGCGATTCGGCCTGAAACCCGTCTGATGTTCATGGAAACCCCGTCAAACCCTCTGACCGAACTGGCGGATATCCGGCAATTGGCCGACCTGGCGCATCAAAACGATATCCTGCTGGCGGTTGACAATTGCTTTTGCACCCCTGCCCTGCAAAGCCCGATCAGCCTGGGGGCGGATATCGTTATCCATTCCGCCACCAAGTTCCTGGATGGTCAGGGCCGATGCGTTGGCGGGGCCGTCGTGGGACCGGCTGATATCGTCGGTGAACAGGTATACGGATTTTTGAGAACCGCGGGACCCTCGATGAGCCCGTTCAACGCGTGGGTGTTTTTAAAGGGGCTTGAGACCCTCAAACTTCGCATGACCGCGCACAGCGCCAATGCACTTGAACTGGCCCTGTGGCTGGAACAGCAGCCAGCGGTCAAACGGGTATTTTACCCGGGCCTGGAAAGCCACCCCCAGCATGCATTGGCATGCCAGCAACAATCAGGTTTTGGCGGCCTGTTATCTTTCGAATTGCACGGTGGCAAAGAGGCTGGCTGGAAGCTGATAGACGCGACCCGGCTGGTATCCATCACTGCAAACCTGGGTGATGCAAAGTCAACCATCACACATCCGGCAAGCACGACACATAACCGTCTGACCGAAGAACAGCGCATGAACGCGGGGATTGCTGACGGATTGGTCCGCGTGGCAGTGGGGCTTGAAGATGTCGATGACATCAAAAAGGACCTTGGCCGCGGCATGGATGTCTGAAAGATCAACGGCCAGAACTACACCAACACGATAATAATGACCTTAAATCAATCACCTGACATCATCGCACACATGAGGATTCATCAATGCTTCACTGCCTGAAAACCCTGGCTGTTACATCGTTTTTACTGCTCGGCACAAGCACTGCCATGGCCGACATCACGTTGATTCACGCCGGTAAACTGCTGGCCATACCCGGCAAAGCTCCAGCCACCGGGCAGACCATTGTTATCGATGGTGAGCGCATCGTCGAAGTCCGCGACGGGTTCAGCAATGCTGACGAGTTTGAAGGTGAAGTCAGGGTTATCGACCTGAAAAATCAATTTGTGCTGCCAGGACTGATGGACCTGCACGTTCACTTACAAGGTGAATTGGGGCCCAAAAACGACAGAGAGCGTCTGAAAATGTCATCCCAGCAGGTGGAGATGCGCAGCGTGATGTTTGCCATGCGCACATTAATGGCTGGCTTCACCACGGTCCGCGATGCCGGTTCATCACCACAGGAGATGTATGCGCTGCGTGACGGCATCAACAAGGGCTGGGTAGATGGTCCCCGTATTATCGCTGCCGGTGGCGTGGGTATTACCGGGGGCCACGCAGACATCTCAGGTGTCAGCCCGGACCTGATGGAATTGTACACCTCTGAAAATACCTGTAACGGGCCTTATGACTGCCGTCGTGCCACCCGTAACGTGATCAAGTATGGTGCAGACTGGATCAAGATCACCTCTACCGGCGGCGTATTGACCGACCGTGCAACCGGCACCGGGCAGCAGATGGAAGCCGACGAACTGAGAGAGGTGGTGCTGGCAGCCAAACGCATGGGCCGAAAGGTGGCGTCGCACGCCCACCAGGAAGACGGCATTATCGCCGCACTGGAAGCCGGAGTGGCCAGTATTGAACACGGTTCCTATGCCGGGCCCAAAGCCATCAAGCTGTTCAAGGAAACCGGCGCCTACCTGGTGCCTACCCTGCTGGCCGGGGAAACCGTCATGCAGATGGCAAAAAGTTCTGAATTCATGAGTCCGGCGATCAGGGAAAAGGCCCTTGACGTCGGCGCCGCGATGAAAGGCAATTTGAACAGGGCCTACAAGGCCGGCGTCAAGATCGCTTACGGCACCGACAGCGGCGTCTCAAAACATGGCACCAATGCGCAGGAGGCCGTTTTGATGGTGGCTGCGGGCATGTCTGAGCAGGACGTGATCAAGGCCGCAACCGTGAATGCGGCCGACCTTCTGGACATGACGGATTCGCTCGGCAGCATTGAAGCCGGCAAGTATGCCGATATCATCGCGGTCGGCACCTCACCGCTGGATGCCATCGAGGCCTTGCTGGATGTCAGTTTCGTGATGAAGGGCGGCAAAGTTTATAAAAACTAGGCGCTTTTGATCAAATCCTGCATCGGTTTGACCGACTGCCCGAAAAGATTTGACCAGTTTCGACCCGCGGCGCCCCGCTGGTAATTTGATGGACGAAAAACGGCACCATGATTACATGAGCTCGGGGCCAAAAAGTAATGGCCATTAGCGTGATGTAACGTTGAAATGCACTATAACGCCACGTATGATGGCGTTTGTTAAATTAACCCAATGGAAACACAAACATGTCGACGACATTTGAAGCTGTAGCAGAAATTATTTCAGATACCAGTGACATTCCGCTGGAAGAAATCACCCCGGAAAAAAATGCCTTCACCGACCTTGGTATTGATAGCCTCGATTTCCTTGATATTGCATTCGCCATTGACAAGCAATTCGGAATCAAGATTCCATTGGAAAAATGGACCGAGGAGTTGAATGAAAATAAGGCATCCGTAGACGAATACTTCATCCTGAGCAAACTATGCGACCGGATCGACGAACTTATCGCAGCCAAAGACGCGTAAAAGCCAAGTTCTTTTATGCTGCTTGAATATTTTCAGATGATCGACGCCGTTGAGGCGCTCGATCTGGAAAATGGAACGATCCTCGCGCGAGCCGAAGTTCCGCTGGAGAGCCCGGTTTTCGAAGGGCATTTCCCCGGTTCACCATTGGTGCCCGGCGTGCTGTTGATAGAGACCATGGCCCAGGCATCGGGCTTTATGCTTCTGTCACGCATGAAGTTTGAAAAAATGCCCTTTCTCGCCAATGTCAACAGCGCAAAACTACGCACTTTTGTCGAGCCCGGCCAGGTACTGATGGTTGAAGCCGAACTTGAACATGATGGTTCCGGTTTTGCCGCCACCAGGGCGCGTATATTGCGGGATGGCAAAAAACTTTGTGACAGCAAGCTGATGTTTCGCATTATGCCTTTTCCAAATAGTACACTTAAAGACAACATGCTCGAACGTTATAGTCAAATAACCCAAAATTCTGCCGGGTAACATTATGAGTATTGAAAACAACGAAGTCTGGGTCACCGGAATTGGCCTGGTCAGTTCACTTGGTGAAGGTCTCGAAACCCATTGGTCCCAACTGGCCACGGGAGACCTGCCACAACCATCCATCGACCGGGACCACCAACCTCCCTATGCGGTCCACCCGATTGTCGACTTTGATATAAGCGCACAAATCCCGAAGCGCAGCGAGCAGCGACAGATGGGGCAAGCGCAACACCTGGCAACCCATGCTGCCGGCCTGGCACTGGATGACGCGGGAATTTCCCATAACCCGGACCTGCTAGCCGCCACCAATATGATCGTCGCCGCGGGCGGCGGAGAGCGTGATGTAGAAGTCGACTCAACGATCATGGAGGCGATCAGCCAGTCGGATAACCCGGGTCCGGAGTTGAATGCCCTGTTAAACACGGAGTTGCGCCCCACCCTGTTCCTGGCGCAGTTGTCGAACCTGATGGCCGGCAATATTTCCATCGTCCATGGTGTCACCGATTCCTCGCGCACGTTCATGGGAGAGGAAACTGCGGGCGTGACTGCAATTGAAACAGCCGTGGCGCAAATCCAGCATGGCCAGGGTGACATTTTCCTGGTCGGTGGCGCCTACATCGCTGAGCGCGCAGACATGCTGATGCTGATGGAGTTCGGTCATACCCTGTGGCGTGACGAGTACTGCCCGGTGTGGTCAAGAAGGGAAACAGACGGGGGCATGATCATGGGCAGCGCCGGGGTATTTTTGATACTGGAGTCCCGCCGGCATGCAGAACAGCGCGGGGTGAAGCCCTATGCACGCATCAAGCAGGTGGTTTCGGACCGGTGCAATCGCAAGGACGGAGCGGCACGGCAGGTGGCCGACCGGCTTTTTGAAAAGGTCGCCGGTGACATTCCGCAAGGCCCCTTGGCGGTTCTGACCGGCTGTTGTGGCCTGCAACCCCAGCTGAACGAAGAGTACGAATTCTTACAGAACCTGTCCGAGCACGGCGTTGAGCCCGTCATCCGCGGTGTATCAACCATGTTTGGAAACACGCTGGAAGCGCAATTCCCGGTCAACGTGGCACTGGCGTCACTGGCCATTTCAAAACAGGGTTTTTTCAAACCGTTTGATCAAACCGGCGTCGAAAAGAACTGGCAGGGACAAGCCGAACGGGTGCTGATCAGCAGCTGGGGTCACTGGCGTGGTGAAGCATTGGGTCTTGTTGATACTCCAGATGTGGAATTGCGCGGAGGTAAATCATCATGAGCCAGCAAACTACAGACCACCTGGGCCGCCCGATCGTCGTGGTGACCGGTATCGGCATTGTCACGTCCCTGGGTGAAGGTAAAGAGGATAATTGGCGGGAGTTGACTGCCGGATCATCGGGCATCAGGAAAATCACCCGTTTCCCGACTGAAGGATTGCGCACCCAGATCGCAGGCACCGTGCCGTGGCAGGGAGACGGCGAATATTGCGCGCCAAAGCATTCACTCAGCCTCGCCAAGCGATCTGCAACAGAGGCCATTGAGCAGGCTTCCATCGGCAGCAAAGGAAACTTTCCCGGCCCGCTTTTTCTGGCCAACTCGCCTGCCGAAACCAACTGGACGCAACGTATGAATGTCTATGCGGACAGCGCTGGAAAAGGAAGCAAGGGTTACGAACGCCTGATCAAAAATGCGGTAGCCGGTGATTATTCCGACTATTACTCCATATTCCAGTTTGGCAGTATCGCCGAACACCTGGCCGATGAATTTGGCACCCGCGGCCAACCCATATCATTGACGACGGCCTGTGCATCCGGGGCCACTTCGGTGCAACTGGGTGTTGAAGCCATCCGCCGTGGGGATACCCATGCTGCTCTGTGCATTGGCACCGACGGCGAGATATGTGAAGAGATGGTGGTGCGGTTTAACCTGCTCTCCGCGCTTTCCACTCAAAATGACGATCCGCAGGGCGCTTCAAAGCCTTTCTCAAAAACCCGCGACGGTTTCGTCATGGCCGAAGGTTCGGCCACACTGGTTTTGGAATCCTATGACGCGGCAAAGGCGCGCGGGGCAAAAATACTGGGCGTGGTACGCGGCGCCGGCGAACGCGCCGACACCTTCCACCGAACGCGTTCCAAACCTGATGGCTCGGCCATCATCGACACCATCACCCGTTCACTGGCCGATGCCGGCATGACGCCGAATGAGATCCACTACATCAATGCCCATGGCACCAGCACGCCCGAGAACGACAAAATGGAATACCTCGCGCTGTCGGCGGCCCTCGGCGAGGCGCTTGACAATGCACCGATTTCCTCCAACAAGTCCATGATCGGCCATACCCTCAGTGCCGCCGGCACCATCGAGGCGGCCATTTCGCTGTTGACCATACAGGCCGGCGTGCTGCCGCCCACGATCAACTGTATTGAGCAGGATCCCAACATCCTGATGGACGTTGTGCCCAATGTTAAGAGGGACAAGGTCATCTCATCGGTCATGTCAAATTCATTTGGTTTTGGCGGTCAAAACGTCTGTCTTATTTTCTCCGGCGAACCGGCCTAGGGGTAGCGCAATGACTGATTCCGCCAATGGAAAAACCGTATTTGTTGCCGGTGGCTCAAAAGGCATCGGCCTTGCCATCGTCAATGCCCTGGCTGCCGATGGCTACGATGTTTCATTTTCCTACCGTTCGTCTCCCGAGGAGGCTGACACACTGGTCAAGGATCTTCAATCCGGCTATCCCGGCCAGCAATTTGCCAGCCACCAGGTGGACATGAGTGACCGTTCCCGGGTTGACGAATTTGCCGATATTATCGGCGACACTGCGGAACTGTACGGGCTTGTGTACAACGCCGGTGGTTCATATGACACGCTGGCTGCGATGGTTGACCAGGACCGTGCCGAGGACCTGTTTCAAACCAATTTCTGGGCAATGACGCGCTTGGCCGGTGCAGCGGCGCGCCCGTTGATGCGCGCCAGGCAAGGTCGAATCGTTGCCGTCGGTTCGATTACCGCACAGATGGGTGTGCAGGGAAATTCGATCTACGCGGCCTCGAAAGGCGCCATGTTGAGCTATGTCCGCACGCTGGCCATCGAACTGGCGCGCAGGGGGGTCACCGCAAACTATATCTCACCGGGTTATATCGACACCGACCTGATGGCCCCCTACGCCGACTACCGCGATACTGTCGAGAAGCAGATTCCGCTTAAGCGATTTGGCTTACCCGCAGAAGTCGGCGCGCTGACCCGTTTTTTGTTTTCACCACTGGCGGCTTATATCACCGGCACTGCGATTCCGATTGACGGTGGCGTGTCCGCCGGTTTATCAATTCGCGTCTGACCCTCTTAACACCAATGACAGGCTGACAAATGCAAGCACTCAGAAATTTTGGCGAACGCGACCTTCGGGTTGTCGACATCGATCCACCACCACCACCGGGAGCTGACGAGGTACAGGTCAAAATCTGCGCCGTCGCTCTGAATCATATCGATGTGTGGGGCTGGCGCGGTATGGCGTTTGCAAAACGGCAATTGCCGATCACCGTCGGTGCCGAAGCCTCCGGCGAGATCATTGCTCTCGGAGCTGATGTCAGTGGCCTGGAAGTCGGGCAACTGGGGGCCCTGTATGGCGCCAATACCTGTGGCGAATGCAAACCCTGTCAGGAAGGCCGCGATAACCTGTGCGACAACGTCAAGGGAGTTTTCGGTTTTCATATTGACGGCTTTGCACAGCAGGTCATGAACTTTCCCGCCCGTCTTTTCGTGCCCGCGCCGCAAGGCCTCGACCCGGTTGCAGTCGCCTGCACGCCGATCACCTTTGGTACAGTCGAACATATGCTGTTTGATAATGCCCTGCTCCAGCCCGGCGAAAGCATCCTGGTGCACGCAGGCGGCAGTGGTATCGGTTCGGCTGCCATTCAACTGGCAAAGGCCATCGGTTGCACCGTTTATACAACGGTTGGCAACGATGAAAAAGCACAGAAGGCACTGGAGCTGGGCGCAGATTTCGCCATCAATTACCAGACCGACCGTTTTGAAGGCAAGCTGCGAAAACTGACCAAGAAAGAAGGTGTGGACGTGGTATTTGAACACGTCGGGGTGGATACCTGGGAAGGAAGCATGTTTTCGCTAAAGCGCGGAGGACGGCTGGTGACCTGTGGCTCAACCACCGGCATCAAGGCAGAGATCAACCTGTTCCAGTTATTCCAGCGGCAATTGCGGCTGATCGGCAGCTTTGGTTGCAGGATGGCCAATATCGAAACCTCGCTGCAAAAACTTGCCAGCGGTATCGTCAAACCCGTGATCGACCTGGAAATTTCTTTAGACCAGATATCTGTGGGGCTGGAACGTCTTGAAAAAAGACAGGTATTCGGAAAAATCGTCGTCACGCTCTGAGCATGCCTGGGGCTATTTGAAATGAAGTTGCCTTTACGTTACCGGGCCGCGCAATTCATCATCGGCGTCAAGGATTGGCTGGTTGCCGGACTGATCGCCCTGTCGATAGCGCTCGTTCGCCTGATTCCACGTGACACCGCGACACGGTGGTTTTCGTCATTTGCCCGCTGGCTGGGACCAAAAATATGGCGGCACAAGGTGGTGATGCAAAACCTGGAAATCGCCTTTCCCGATAAAACCAGCGAGGAGCGACTGCAACTCGCCAGCGACAGTTGGGCGGAGATGGCCAAATCCCTGGTCGAATACGTTCATCTGGACGATATCTTTGATATGGACGAGGAGACTGCCGAGTCCAAAAACATCGAAGTCATCAATGCCGGGCAATTTCTGAAGTTACGGGATGACGGCCTGCCGGCCATATTGTTTACCGGCCATATTGCCAACTTTGAACTGTTACCGATGGTGGCATCACGTTTCGGCCTGGTTGTGCACTCCCTGTTCCGCCAACCCAACAACAAACACGCCGCATCCCATGTTGCCAGGGCCCGCAAGCAGGTCAGCCAGAACCTGATTGCTTCCGGCCGTGGCGCTGCCTTCCAACTGGTCAATGCACTGGAACGCGGTGATCACGTGGGACTCCTGGTGGATCAGAAATTCCGTAAGGGCATACAGGTGCCTTTTTTCGGAAAAGCCGCCCCGACCAATACACTGCTGGCCAAGCTTGCCAGGCGTTATAACGGCCCGGTCCATGGCGCCCGTTGTGTACGCCTGCCCGACGGACGTTTTCGCCTGGAGATCACCGATGAACTGGACCTCCCCAGGGACGAGAACGGAGATATCGATATACGTGGCACCACCGAAATGGTCACCAAAATGGTAGAAGGCTGGGTACGGGAGCACCCGGAGCAATGGCTTTGGATGCACCGGCGTTGGGGTTAACAGCGTTCACCACGCGGTAAGCTGCATCGACATGAAACTGGGGGACAACGACATACACCTGCATTACGTCCGCCCGGACCGGGTAACTGATCCGGACTTGCTGGAACGCTACGAAAGCCTGCTTACCGGTGATGAAAAACAACAAATGACACGTTTTTATTTTCAGCACCACAGGCATCAATTCCTGCTCACGCGCGCCCTGATACGCAGTTGCCTGTCGCTCTACCATGATGTCAGGCCCGAAGACTGGTTGTTTGAAAAAAATGCTTATGACAAGCCCCACGTCGCCGGACCGGATCGAGCCGAGACGGTCAACTTCAATATTTCACACGCAAGGGGAATGATCGTTTGCGGTTTTGCAAACAGGTTCGATATCGGCGTGGATGTTGAAGATAGCCAAAGAACCACGCAAGCGGCCTTTAAACGGCTCTCAAGCTATTTTTCGGCAGACGAAATCATGATGCTGGAAGACTTGCCCGAACATTCACAAAAGCAGCGGTTTTTCGATATCTGGACACTCAAGGAGTCTTACATCAAGGCCCGTGGTGGCGGGCTTTCCATTCCACTGAACAAGTTCAGTTTTCACTTTTCTAACGACAGCTTAGCGGGTTTTAATATCGATGCAGATCTGGCTGACCATCCCCAAAACTGGCAATTCTGGCGATCGACGATGCCACCGGCATATCGCCTGGCCATCGCTGTAAACAAAGCCATGCCTGCGCTGGAACTCAGCACATACGAGTCGGTACCGTTGATGGAACCGCAAACACGTTGCTTGGCGCCATTATCGCGATACCCGGTTTGATTCCCGGCATGACAGTCAGGTCCTGATTTCGTATAGAATATCGGCCTTCACAAGCAAAACACTTCAATGGAAAACCCATGACCCACCCGATAAAACAATGGTTTTTTGTCATCTTTTTTCTGCTGGCCGCTCATGGCGTCATGGCGGAAACGGGCGATACCGAAAGCGGAAAGACAGTCACAATAAACGAAAAGGTTAAAGGTCTGGACTTGATGCAGGGTTTTATTGATCTGTACTGGGATCAAAAAAGCGGACAGTTGTTTCTGAAAATTGAAAACACCGGTGAGGCGTTTATTTACCAGTCATCACTGGCGCGCGGGGTGGGCTCCAACGACCTTGGCCTGGATCGCGGTCAACTGGGCGATACCAAACTGGTCGAGTTTTATCGCTCCGGCCCAAAAGTGCTGCTGATCGAGAAAAACACCGCCTACCGGGCCAACTCCAGCGATATGGCCGAACGGCTGGCCGTGGAAAGTTCCTTCGGCCGCTCGGTTATCTGGGGCTTTGAAGTGGTTGCCGAATCAGATTCCGCCGTGCTGGTTAATGCAACAGACTTTTTTCTGCGTGATTCGCATGGTCTGGCAAGCAGGTTGAGCCGGTCCCAGCAGGGCAATTACTCGACGGATAGCAGCCGTTCAGCCATTTTTCTGCCACGTACCCGTGCGTTCCCGGACAACTCCGAGGTTGAAGCCATTGTCACCTATACCGGCAACCAGAAATTCAAGGACAACGGCGAGGTTGCCAGTGACACTCTCGCCAGCGTCGTGCCTGACGTGACATCCTTCACCGTCCATCTGCATCATTCATTTATCCGTTTGCCGGATGATAATTACCAGCCGCTGGCCTATGACGGGCGTTCAGGCATCATCGGCAGCGATTGGGGCAACGGTTTCTTTGACTATGCCGTTCCGATCGGGCAACCCATCCGGACAATGTATGGCTACCGTCATCGTCTTGAAAAGGTTGATCCTGCGGCAGACGTCTCCGAGGCGGTCGAGCCCATCATCTACTACCTCGACCCGGGTGTCCCGGAACCTGTCCGGTCCGCCCTGCTGGAAGGCGCCAGTTGGTGGAACGAGGCGTTTGAAGCCGCCGGCTATAAAGATGCCTTCCAGGTGAAACTGCTGCCTGAAGATGCCGACCCGATGGATGTCCGCTACAACGTCATCCAATGGGTGCACCGTTCAACGCGTGGGTGGTCGTATGGCTTTTCGGTTGTTGACCCTCGTACCGGAGAGATACTGAAGGGCCACGTGTCACTGGGTTCGCTCAGGGTCCGGCAGGATTACCTGATTGCCGAGGGTTTGTTGTCACCCTACGGGGATGGCGACAGCAACGATGCCGCGCTGGAAATGTCACTGGCGCGTATTCGCCAGCTGTCTGCACATGAGGTGGGTCATACCATTGGCATGGAGCACAATTTTGCCGCCAGTGTTAACAACCGCTCTTCCGTGATGGACTATCCATTCCCGTTGATCCGTTTCTCGAAAGACGGCCAGATTGACCTTTCCAGCGCCTACGGTACCGGTATCGGCGAATGGGACAAACGCACGGTACTGTATGCCTACCAGGATTTTCCAGGCGCTATGGACCAGGCCGCTGAGCGACGTAAAATCCTTGACGAGACCATCCGCTCCGGCCTGTTATACATCGCAGACAAGGATGCAAGAGACCCTGGCAGTGCTCATCCACAGGCCAACCTGTGGGACAACGGCGCCGACGCCATCGAAGAATTTCAGCACCTGATGAAAGTCCGCGCCCATGCGCTTCAAAACATGTCAGAGCAAACCATTCCCGTTGGCAGACCCCTGGCGACCATTGAAGAGGCACTGGTGCCCATTTACCTGTTGCACCGTTACCAGGTTCAGGCGGTTGGCAAAATGATTGGCGGATTGTACTTCCATTACACGATGCGCGGAGATGGTCAAGCCGCACCTATGCCGGTGGAAGCCGGCAAACAACTGGCGGCGATTGACACATTGATCAACGCCATGGAACCGAAGCAACTGGCGATCCCGCAGCAGATTGTTGACGCCATTGCCCCTCGCCCGCCGGGGCAACCCCTGGACCGGGAATCGTTCTCGAGAAATACCGGGGGCATGTTTGATTGGCTGGCCCCGGCCAACAGCGCCGTCGACCTGACCCTGGCTGTGATGTTGAACCCGAAACGGGCGGCACGCATGAACAATTTTCATGCTTCAAATGCTGCGTTGCCGGGTTTTGACATGGTGTTGAATGCACTGACGAAGGCCAGTTGGTATCAGAAACAGCAAGACGGCATGACGGGCGCCATCCAGCGTATGAAAGCAGACCAGCTCTTGTACGCACTGATGACCCTTGCAGGTGATTCCGCGTCAACAGGACAGGTACGCGCACAGGCACTGGTTTCCATCGAGTCTTTCAACAAATGGCTTGCGAAACAAAAAGACAAACGCCTCGATGATGACTGGCTTGCGCACTACGCAAAAAACCGGCGTGAAATCGCTCTTTGGCTGGATGATCCTTCCGGGTTCACCCCGCAAGGCAGGACACGGGTGCCGCCGGGCTCACCCATCGGCGGCTAGTCGTTAGAGAACCCGCTAAACATGCCCTTTCGAACCGGGAAGGACGGCAATTTCGGGTTTGCTGGTTTTCACCGTGGTGTTATGCTTTGTGCGCGGCCAGACATATATAGGCAAGTAGATCAGAATCTGACTACGTAACCGGCCTGTATTCAAATGGGTTATGGGGAAGGAACAATCCTGGCCGGACAAAAAAAAAGGAAAAGTCATGTTAAATGAATCTTTCAGCCGTCAGCGTCGTGCCCTGAACACTATTTCCGTTCTATTGATCGTATATTTCACCGCGGGAATGGAATTCAGCCAGGAAGGCCTGTTTCTCAATTCATTCGCAATCACCATCAGGCACGAGGTGGTTGTGTATATCACTATCTGGATCGCATTTTTCTATTTTTGGTGGCGGTTTCACCTTTACGGGAACGACGTCCAGAAACGATGGAAGATGAATTTTCTATACGAATTAAGCAAAAACGAAAAATACCGGCGACTGTATTTACAACCTGAGGGTTTTGGTGAAAATGATCCCACGATATGGGCTCCGTCACTTCACGGTGAGGGATTCAAGCGTTACCTGTCATGGCAGGCAGCATACCTGGTCGGTGTCAGAACTGAAGATGGGGAGATTCAGTTCGCTGCAAGGGAAACCTTTCGCGATTCGGTTAACCCCGTCACTCAGAAATGGAGCGTCGGACCTGAAACCATTGTGCCACTCAAATGGCGAAAATACTTTTTACCCGCACTCAAGGCCAATCTGTCCGCTCTGAAAAACAAGAGCGGTACCGAGTGGGCGTTGCCAAACTTTCTGGCCTGTTTTGCACTGATCTGCGGGGTTGCCTCCCTGGTAACCATCATCCGTTAAGAACAATGCGGGGTCAGAGTCAAGTGCTCTGATACCAGTTGACACCGTCTTTGTCTGTTTCAACCTGCATGACACCCTGGTAAAGCAGGTAATTCAGATGCGCAATCGCCTCTCCGGTGGCCATGATCCTGTTCTTGTCGGTAATCATGCCCTTGAACAGCGTTGAGAACACGTCCACTGCCCGTTTGGGCTCCCTGCAAGCCTCCTGCAATTGAACCAGCCCGGTTTCATGTTCGCTTATCAATTGATCCAGACGAAGCTGGACGCCCCGAAATGGTTTGCCATGCGCGGGTAACACCAACACATCGTCCGGAAGGCGCTTCTTCATACGCCTCAATGACTCGAACCACCCCTTTAACGGATTGGCGGCCGGTTCCGTCGGGTAGACGCTGACATTGGGTGAGATGGTCGGCAGAATCTGGTCGCCGGAAATCAACAGGTTCTGTTCACGGTTGAACAGGCAGGCATGCTCCGGAGAATGCCCGTGACCGGTAATGACCTGCCATTCTTCGCCTCCGATATGTACGCTATTTTCGTGGTGTAACCTGCGAAATGCGTTGGGCAGTGGCGCAACCACCCTGCCAAACGAACCAAACATGTCCATGTAAAGCGACATCTGCTCTTCAGTGAAACCTGCGCCACGGTAAAAACGAACACCTTCCGGTGGCGCCGGCTGGCCGGTATCGGCCACCAGAATCCTGCAGAGAAGGTATTCATCAAATGTCATCCATAATTCAACATCAAAATGCCGGCACAGCCAACCGGCACAACCGACATGATCCGGGTGCAAATGCGTGACCATCACCCTTGAGACCGGCTCTGATTTCAAAACGTTACTGAATACATTTCGCCAGACATCGCGGGTTACGCTGGTGTTCAGGCCGGTGTCCACAATCACCCAGGCATCGCCGTCCCTGACCAACCAGACGTTGATGTGCTGAAGAAGAAATGGCAGCGGTAACCGCAGCCACTTCAGACCCGGCAGGATGTCGATGGCTTCACCGCTTGCCGGGCTTTCATCATATGCGTATACAAGTGATTCAAAAGAGTTGCTCATGACGACATTATGTAGGAGAGTGGTCGCACTGAGTACGATTGTTTTGAGATAAACAGGAATGAAGCTATGGACCTGAAAATTGCCGGCCGCAAGGCCATCGTTTGTGCATCATCAAAGGGACTTGGTAGAGCCTGCGCAATGGCGCTCGCCAATGAGGGCGTTGATGTCTGGATCAGCGCCAGGGGTGCCGAGGCACTTCATGCCACAGCCGGGCAGATCAATGCATCAGGTAATGGCAGGGCGACCGCAGTAGTTGCGGATGTGACAACCGAAACCGGCCGTGAAGCACTGCTGCAAGCCTGCCCTGCCCCGGACATCCTGATCAACAATGCAGGCGGCCCGCCAGCGGGCGATTTCCGCGACTGGGGTCAACAGGACTGGTTTGATGCAGTCAATGGCAATATGTTCAGCGCGATCGACATGATCCGTCGCAGCCTGGATGGCATGATCGAGCGGCGCTTTGGCCGAATCGTCAATATCACCAGCATTGCTGTAAAGATGCCCGTACCCTCACTGGGATTATCCAATGGAGCACGCTCGGGCCTGACAGGCTTCATATCGGGTATTGCAAGACCACCGGCGGAACATAATGTGACCATCAATAACCTGCTGCCGGGTTATTTCGCCACTGACCGAATGTGGTCGGTTCTCGAGGCAGGCGCTAAACA
>JBFFWN010000039.1:0-19016 GCA_041570235.1 Lysobacterales bacterium
ATCCGGGAATTGAGTGGCTCACTTGGCAACAGCAAATTGAACCTCACACTGGATGTTTCAATGTTGCAGCCCAAGCCCTCGATTAAAGTGATGGCAAGGTCGGACTTTATCGACTTTGAGCCTTTTTCGTCATTCATCGAGGTTGATGAACCAGACCAGAAAGAAACAACTGAACCCGCCCCGGAGGAGCGCCTGATACCGGCGACACCATTGCCCCTGGATTTACTAAACAGCGCAGATGTGGATGCAGATATTGAAATTGTTGAATTAAAACTCCAGAAGAGCACCCTGAAAGACCTGAAGCTGGACCTGGTTGTTCTGGACGGAGCCCTGCAACTGCATGAACTGTCCTTGAATGCGCCCAGGGGAACATTAAAAACATCTTTGACCGTGCAACCGCTGAACGCGGCCAAGGCCAGTGTAAAACTGGATTTGAATGCTTCAAATCTGTTTTTCAACCTCAGCGGAGTTCCATCAGACCAGCTCCATGAATCACCTGCGTGGAATATAGAGGCGCATGCTGTTGGTGGTGGCGCTAACTTTCAGGAGTTGGCCGGTTCGGCAAATGGCGCCATCTCTATTAAAAGCTCAGGCGGATTGCTCAAAGGCATTAACATGAGTTTGCTGGATACATTTCTTCTTGAAGAAATATTCAGCTGGATGATGCCAAAGACAAAAAAAGCCCCTGACACCAGGCTTAGCTGTTCAGCGACCATTCTGTCCATTGAAGATGGAGTGGTTAAAACCAACCCGGCGTTGACGTTTTTTACGGACAAAATTGCGATTATTACCACGGGTACTTTGAATTTAAAAAATGAGAAATTGAACCTGGGCTTTAACGCCACACCTCAAAATGCCATGAAAATCAGCGCCGGTGAGTTGTTCAATTCCTTTCTTGTCATCAACGGCACCCTTGCTAACCCCACGGTCGGTTTAGACCCGGGCAAAACGGCTTTGCACGGAGGTGTTGCTGTTGGCACCGCGGGTATCTCCCTCCTGGCAAAAGGCTTACTGGACCGGATGGGCAACAAAACCCGCTTGTGTGAAGAATTACTGCAAACACCGCTGCAGAACTGAGCTACCCGCTTTAATCAGTTCGGTAACTGCAAATTAACGCATACGCGCCTGCAGTTGCGCCAGTGCTTCACTGCCGGGGTTGAGTTCCTCAAATGCCAGGTCTTTCATCGGTTTTTGCGAGGTCCGGTAAATCTGGTGCATCTCGGGTAACTCGGCGTTGATATACAAAAGACCGGTGACCACTTCGCCCTGGGCGCGTTTCTGTTCCAGGTACCGCATTACGCGGCTGCGGTCGGTGGCATCGTAGCCATTACCGGTTTTCCTGAGCAACAGTTTTGAGCCGTCATGCAACTCGATGACCTTGCTTTCACCTTCCTCGTAACTGACCAGGATCTCGTTGGCCGGCTCGATAAAGTCGGTTTGCGAGGCCGGATGGTAGTGATCACGGGTATAGGTGTAACTCTTGGTGGAGCCGTCATGGTTGTTGAAGGTCACGCAGGGCGAAACCACGTCAACAATGGCGCAACCGGGGTGTTTGACCCCGGCTTTGATCAGTGTAACGAGTTGATCACGATCACCGGAAAAACTCCTGGCGACAAAGCTGCCACCCATGGATATGGCTGTTGAGACCGCATCGATGTTTTTCCACTGGTTGATATCACCTTTCTTGGATTTGCTTCCCTTGTCGGCCGCGGCCGAAAACTGACCCTTGGTAAGACCATAAACACCATTGTTTTCAATAATGTATAACATATTGACGTTGCGACGAACGGCGTGTCCAAACTGGCCAAAACCAATAGACAAAGAATCACCGTCACCGGAAACGCCAATACAGATCAGATCGCGGTTACCGGCCTGAGCGCCCGTTGCAACCGAAGGCATGCGGCCATGTACAGAGTTAAAACCATGTGAGCCTGACATAAAATAGGCAGGTGTTTTGGACGAACAACCGATACCGGATAGCTTGATAACCTTTTCCGGGGGAATCGACAGCTCCCAAAACGCCTGGACGATCGCTGCAGTGATCGAATCATGACCACAGCCGGCACACAGGGTCGATAAAGGGCCCTCGTAATCGCGCTTCAGCAAACCGATGGAATTCTTTAACTGGCCCGGCAAATCAATTTTGGGTTTGCGGATAAAGCTCATGCCACGTCCTCCACGCACAGATGTTCACAAAGCCCTTCCACGACGCACTGACTTGGGATAGGCATACCACTGTAATGCAATACAGGTACCAGTTTACGACCGTCAATGGTGTTCTCCAGGGTCAGCAGGGATCGCATTTGCGCGTCCCGGTTTTGCTCAACGACAAAAACGGTTTCGTGGTTCTCGATAAACGCGGTAACTTCACCATTGAAAGGGTATGCGCGAATACGCAGGTAGTCAGCGTGGATACCTTTATCTCGTAACACGTCCAGGGCCTCCATGACTGCACCATCGGAGCTGCCGTAAGCAATAATGCCAATGGGTGTCTCCTGCTCTGCGGATTTCAATACAGGTTTCGGCACCAGTGACCTGGCGGTTTTCCACTTGACCAGCAGGCGGTCAACCAGGTCCTTGTACTCGGTGGAACTTTCGGTGTACATACCGTGTTTGTTGTGCCCCGAACCACGGACAAAATAGGCGCCCTTCTGGTTCTCACCCGGTAATGTCCGCGCTGCAATTCCATCACCGTCGACATCCAGGTAACGGAAAAATTTCTCCAGCTGTTCGACATCATCGGAATTCAGAACCTTGCCCCGGTCAGGCCGGTAACTGTCGTCCCATTTCAATTCGGGAATCATCCAGTCGTTCATACCGATATCGAGATCCGACAGAACGAATATGGGTGTCTGCAACCTTTCGCTGAGGTCAAACGCCCCAACGGCCATCTCAAAGCACTCATAAGGGTTGGCGGGTAGCAACAACGGGTGCTGGGTGTCGCCATGCGAGGCAAAAGCGCACATCATGATGTCGCATTGCTGGGTGCGGGTGGGCATACCCGTCGATGGGCCGACGCGTTGTACATCGAAAAACACCGAGGGTATCTCGGCATAGTAGGCAAAACCAATAAATTCACTCATCAG
This sequence comes from Lysobacterales bacterium, assembly GCA_041570235.1. Taxonomy (GTDB): domain Bacteria; phylum Pseudomonadota; class Gammaproteobacteria; order Xanthomonadales; family SZUA-36; genus SZUA-36. The sequence continues at coordinate 3,087 of JBFFWN010000039.1, forward strand.
GGAGATGCCGGGGCCCGATGTTGGTGTAAAGGCCCTCGCCCCTACCCAGTTTGCGCCCAATACCATGCCGGCGGCGGCCAGTTCATCCTCGGCCTGCACGATCACATAGTTTTTCTGTCCGGTTTCCCTGTCGATGCGGTACTTTTTGCAATAGGCCTTGAAGGCATCCATCATCGATGTCGATGGTGTAATCGGGTACCAGGCCCCGACGGTAGCACCGGCATACAGGCAACCCAGCCCGGCGGCGGAATTTCCATCAATCATGATATGACCACTGTTGTCACCCATGGTCTCAGCGTGTATCGGAAGCGGGCAGGTGAAGTTTGCCTTTGCATAATCAAAGCCCAGGTTGATGGCTTTGAGGTTGCTTTCAATCAGCTTGGGCTTCTTGGCAAAGGTTTCCTCGATCAGGCTGCGCAGCACCCTGGTATCCAAATTCAGCAGGGCGGTGAGAACACCGACGTAAGCAATGTTTTTCATCAGGATACGGACACGCGCGTCGCTGAAGTTTTCGTTGCAAAGTTTGGCCAGCGGCACACCCAGCACGGTGATGTCATGACGGTTTAACTGGCGTTCGCGGGGCCAGGTGGAGTCGTAGATCAGGTACCCTCCCGGGGTGACATTTTCCAGGTCTTTTTGATAGGTCTGGGCATTCATCGCAACCATGATATCGACTTGCTTGGAACGTGACATGTAACCTTTGTGGTTGGCCCGAATACCATACCAAGTGGGTAAACCCTGGATATTGGATGGAAACAGGTTCTTACCGGTGACCGGAATTCCCATGCGGAACATGGCCTTAAGCAAAAGCCCGTTGGCGCTGGCGGAACCGGTACCGTTGACCGTTCCGATTTTCAAGACAAAATCATTTACCCGGGTTTCTGACATGGGTCCATTCCAATATTATTCTGGCCATTACATGCATGGCCGTTGTGATCGATGGCACGCGGGAATTTGAACAGGGATTTCTGCATATCCCAGGCAGCCGTTGGGCAACGCTCGGCGCACAGGCTGCAATGAATACAGAGGTTTTCATCCTTGACCATCACGCGTGATGTCTGTTTTAGCGAATCAGAAACAAACAACGGTTGCTCCGGGTTTCGGCGAGGTGCTTTTAATTGCCCAAGGAGATCGGGTTTTTCAGCATTGGGTGTGATGGTCAGACATTGCGTGGGGCAGATATCCAGACAGGCATCACATTCGATACACAGGTCATCAAAAAATACCGTTTGTATATCGCAGTTCAGACAACGCTCGACCTCCTGCTGCACCTGCTCGGCGGTAAAACCCAGTTCAACTTCGGTGGTCAGGTCCTTGAAGCGCTGCGACAGTTCGATATGTTCCATCTTGCGCCGGGCAGCGGGGTCAAAGTCGTTGGAGTAGCTCCACTCATGCATACCCATCTTGCGACTTCCCAGGTTCATCAATACCGGCAAGCGCTCACGCAAATCCTCACCCTGGCAGTGCCGGTGTATGGAAATTGCTGCCTGGTGACCATGCTCAACCGCCCAGATGATATTCTTGGGGCCAAAGGCCGAGTCACCACCAAAGAAAATACCCGGCAGGGTGGATTCAAACGTGGTTTCATCCACCACCGGAACATCCCACTGGTCGAACTCTATACCCAGGTCACGCTCGATCCATGGAAACGCATTGTCCTGGCCAATGGCCAGTATCACGTCATCACAGGGGATAATCACCTCGCCAATGGTCAGTTGACTGACAATACGTCCGTATTCGATTTCGTACTCAACCTGCTTGAACTGCATGCCCACCAGCCGGCCATTTTCAATGACAAATGCCTTCGGTGAGTGATTGACGACGATTTCTACATTTTCCTCTTCGGCATCTTCCAGTTCCCACTCGGAAGCCTTGAAGAAATCGCGTGGTTTACGCGCCATCACCTTGACGTTCTCGGCGCCCAGCCGAAGGGATGTGCGGCAGCAATCCATGGCCGTATTACCGACACCGATGATCAAAACATTTTTACCGATCTTGTCCAGGTGCCCGAATGCAACCGATTCGAGCCATGTGATACCGATGTGGATATTGTCGGTGCCTTCATCACGGCCGGGGATATTCAATTCCTTGCCCTTGGGTGCCCCGGTACCAACAAAAACCGCATCATAACCCTCGGCCAACAGATTTTTCATGCTCTTGATAGGGTGGTTCAAACGCAGGTCGACCCCCATCTCCAGGATGTAATTGATTTCCTCATTCAACACATTGGCCGGCAGACGGAAGGAGGGAATATTGGAACGCATCAGGCCGCCCGGCTCAGGCAACGCTTCAAAAATGGTGCACTCGTAACCCACCGGCATCAGGTCATTTGCCACTGCCAATGATGCGCAACCGGCTCCGATCAGGGCAATTTTTTTACCGTTTTTCTTTTCAGGAATTATCGGCAGATGGCCGGAAATATCTGCACTTCGATGATCTGCAGCGACACGTTTCAGACGGCATATGGCGACCGGTTTTTCGTTGGTGCGTCCGCGCCGGCAAGCCGGCTCACAGGGCCTGTCACAAACACGCCCGAGGATACCGGGAAACACATTGCTCTCGCGGTTCTGAATATACGCGTCGGTAAAATTCCCCTGCGCGATTTTGCGTATGTACTCGGGCACATCGGTATGCGCCGGGCAAGCCCATTGGCAATCGACGACTTTATGGAAATAATCCGGATTATTAACATCGGTGGGCTTCATCACTGATCCCGTTACCTCTCCTCGTCCCCGGCTCTAGTGGCTGGGCCAAGCGAGAGCATAACCCTTTTATCAAGGCAAATCACGCTTGAATGTTTCTCATTCTTAAGTCTGAATCCGGAAATTGTTTACAGGATCTCGTCCAGGGCTTCCAACAGGCGGTCGATTTCCTCTCTCGTCGTATAATGCACAAAAGACAGGCGCACGACACCCTGCTCAGGCTCAATTGACAGGGCTTCCATCAAGCGCCAGGCATAACAATTGCCGTTGGCGATACCGATTTTTTGTTCGGCCAGCAAGGCGGCTATGGCGGATGGCTCACGGCCATTGACGGTAAACGACACGGTGGGGGCACGGTGTTTGGTAACAGATTTACCGATCAGGCGCACGGCGGAATGATGGCTTAAAAACGATAGCAAGGGTTTCAGGTTTCTGCGCTCGGTGTGTTGAAACAGTGCCCTTACACGGTTGGTTTTCAAGGCAGGCGTGGCGCCTTCAGGTTCAAAGTGATGATCATAAACGGCCTCAAAATAATCCAAGACGCCATTGACGGAGGCGATTTGCGCATGGTCGGGTCCGGCAGGTGTAAAACGCGCGGTGGCATGATCCGCATTAAAAAAATGACCCTGGTTGGGAAGTTCCCGATTGGTATTCTCCCGCATAACCATTACGCCCAGGTGAGGACCATAAACCTTGTAAAGCGAAAACAGGTAGATGTCGGCACCCAGCGCACCCACGTCGGGTAAGCCATGACCGGCGTACGAGACGCCATCCACAATCACCATGGCGCCCGCAGCATGAATTTTATCTGCCCATTCACGCACCGGGTTCATGCTTCCGACAATATTTGAACAGTGGGTAAAGGCAACCATCCGTGTGCGTTCATTGAGCAGGGTTTCCAGTCCTTCTGTTTCCAGCTCTGCCGTTTCCGGGTTGATCTTCCATTCACGTATCACCATTCCCTCGTCTTCGAGCCTGCGCCAGGCCCCGATGTTGGCCTCGTGATCCTGGTTGGTGACAATGATCTCATCGCCCGGTTCCAGGTGTTGACGCAAGGCCTGGGCAAGCACGTAGGTGTTTTGCGATGTGGATGGACCAAAGTGAACCTCGTCGGGTTGAACATTCAGCCATGAGGCCAGACGCTGCCTGGCGCGATCCATTTTCTCACCGGCCGAATGCGAGGGCTCAAAGCCGTAGTATGGCTGAACCTTGGTTTCGCGGTAATAATGGTCCAATGTTTCTATCATCTGTTTGCAGGCATACGTTCCACCTGCATTCTCAAAGTGTGCAAAACCATCCAGCGCTGGTTCGCTGAAGGCAGGAAACTGGTTACGAATAAAATGGGCGTCTGCTGTTGGCATGGGTTTTCTCTTCTTCCTGCTCTGAATCTTTTGAATGGTGGGGGTGGTAAGCTTTGCTTTTCGGTTTTTCAGGATGGGCTAATGATACATGTGTTTGTATGACCTGCCACAGGACAAAATCCGGTTTTTTCGACCATACCCTGACACATCCAGGATCGCCGGTCCGTCGGCGCTTTTGAATATTCGATTTACTTAATAAAAGTATTATATATATACTAAAGAACCCTAACCCCCTAACAGAGCTGGTTTTTATCATGACTAACACAGAAGAAGCGGGCGCAATTGTTCAAAAACCCGGTATCGACCCGCATACCATGTCAATTATTGTCACCAAGGGGAGTCTTGATTGGGCTTATCCTCCTTTTATCCTGGCCACCACTGCCGCTGCAATGGGGCTCGATGTGACAATGTTTTTCACTTTTTACGGCCTGCCCCTGCTCAAGAAAGATCTGAGCCTGGAAATCAGCTCCCTCGGTAACCCGGCAATGAAAATGCCAATGATGGGTGGCCATATGGGGATGCCGAATATCGTCTCGGCGCTGCCGGGTGTCGATGCCATGGCATCAAAGATGATGAAAAACCTGATCAAGAAAAAAGGCGTCGCCTCTATCCCCGAGTTGCGTGAACTTGCCGTTGAAGCCGATGTAAGGTTAATTGCCTGCCAGATGACCCTGGACCTGTTTGAATATTCAACAGATGATATGATCGAAGGGATCGAAATCGGCGGTGCTGCAACTTATATTGAAGTGGCGACTCAAAGCCACATTAACCTTTTTATCTAGACTTCTTTACAAGGAAAACACCATGGCGGACCATGTACTTGACGCAAAAGGCCTGAATTGTCCTTTACCCATTCTCAAAGCAAAAAAAGCACTCAAACCCCTGGCGGCGGGACAGACACTTGAAGTGATCTCAACCGATCCGGGTTCAGTTGCAGATTTCTCAGCGTTTTGCCGCACCACCGGTAATGAACTGTTGGAGCAAAACGAAGACGGTGGTGTATTTACCTACCTGATTCGAAAAGCCGGTTGATCATCAAACGGCGAATTGGCAACAGTTCGCCGTTTTTTCAAACAATCGTCTTGCACAAGGTTTTTAAGCCCTGATCACGTCTACTTACCAATACAAAAACTGGAAAAAATAGCGCCCAGCAGATCATCGGGCAGATACTCACCGGTAATTTCCCCTAGCGCCACCTGGGCCAAACGTAATTCCTCGGCCAATAATTCCGCGGCATTGTTATTCTGCAGTTGATCCCGGCCGGCCTGAATATGACCCAGCGTTCGTCTGAGTGCATCAAGATGACGGGTACGCGCTGAAAAGACACCCTCGTTGCTCATCGAGGCGCCCACAGTTTTCTTAATCAGGTGAATGAGGTTATCCACACCCTGCCCTGTTTTTGCAGACACACCCACTTTCAACTGGTCGCCAGACAGACCGATCGCGTTGGGTTCAATATCAATTTTGTTATATACCGCTATACAGGGGATCGTCTTCGGCATCTCGTTTTTTAATGCCCATTGCGGATCGAGCGGCTGGGATGAGTCAATCACCAGCAGGATCAGGTCGGCCACCGTCCATGTGGCGCGGGCCCGGCGCACACCCTCGATTTCCACCTGGTCGGTTGATTCACGAATGCCCGCCGTATCCACAATATGAACCGGCAGGCCTGCCAGTGATATATGTTCACGCAGCACATCCCGGGTGGTGCCGGGAATATCGGTCACAATGGCAGATTCACGTCCCGCCAGCGTATTCAATAAACTCGACTTACCGGCATTGGGCAAGCCGGCAATAACGATGTTGATACCGTCTCGTAACAACTGGCCCTGGTGCGCCTGGTCCAAAAGGGTTTGAACCTGCTGCCCTGCCCTGTCGAGTTTTTCCAGCACGTCACTGTCTGCCAGGAAATCAATTTCCTCATCGGGGAAATCCATCGCCGCCTCGACAAACACCCTGAGATCCACCAGGGATTTTTGCAGCTCATTACAGGCGTCTGAAAACACACCTTCCAAAGAACGTTGTGCGGCGCGGGCAGAAGCCTCCGTTGCAGATCCGATCAGGTCCGCGATGGCTTCAACCTGCACCAGGTCGAGCTTGTTGTTCAGAAATGCCCGTTCTGAAAACTCTCCGGGCCGGGCTGCCCGGGCGCCAAGTTCCATCAACCTTGTCATCAACATCTGCAGGGTTTGAGGGCTGCCATGGGCCTGCAGTTCAAGGACGTCTTCCCCGGTAAATGAGGCGGGTGATGCGAAAAACAGGGTAACGCCCGAGTCGATAGCCTGACCCCCGGCATCCCGGAAGCGGGAGAAGAGAACCTCGCGGGGTTGCGGGCTGCGGCCAATCACCTGCTCGGCGATGGTTTTGCTCAACGGGCCTGAAACACGAATCACCCCCACGCCTCCCACACCCGGAGGTGTGGCGATGGCGCAGATGGTATCTGTGTGATCTGATTGCATACCGTGGCCTTCCATGACCACAGCTTAATGGATAAACCGCTCGAGGTTAACCGTTATCCGGCCGCCTCGATTTTGCGGGTGATATACCACTGCTGCGCCAGTGACAAACCGGCATTGGTCGCCCAGTAAAGCACCAGACCCGCGGGAAAGAATGCGAACATGAACGAAAAACCGATCGGCATGAACTGCATGATCTTACGCTGCAGAGGGTCCATACCGGCTGTTGGTGTCAAACGCTGGGTCAGCATCATGAATGCGGCATTTAAAACCGGCAGAACAAAATACGGGTCCCTGGCAGTCAGGTTGTCAATCCACAATATAAATGGCGCCTGGCGCAATTCGACCGACTCGAGCAAGACCCAGTACAGGGCGATAAAAATGGGAATCTGCACGAGGATCGGTAAGCAACCTCCCAGTGGATTGACCTTTTCGGTCTTGTACATTTCCATCATCGCCTGGCTCATTCGCTGACGATCATCACCATAACGTTCTTTGAGTTGCTCAATACGGGGTTGCAGTTTACGCATGCGGGCCATCGACCGGTATTGTGCTTCGGTCAGTTTGAAGAACAGTAATTTAATCAGCACTGTCAACAGTACAATCGCCCAACCCCAGTTATTAACTGCCTTGTTTATATTGGATAACAACCAGAACAGTGGCTTCGAAAACACGGTGAAAATTCCGTAATTAACCGTGTGACCAAGACCTGGGGCCACTTCCTCCATCTCATCCTGAAGTTTTGGACCAACATATAGATCACTTTCAAACTCATGACTGGCGCCGCTTATCACTTCCACCACGGGTGATACTGCCCGTGCTATGTATCGTGGAAAACCCGCAGGGGAATAGATTTCTGTTGAATAACTATTGACCTGGGACTTCGGTGGTATCCATGCAGCGAAGAAATAGTGCTGGATCATGGCTAACCAGCCATCAGCGAAGCTGCGCTTATAGGGCTCGGAAGCAACATCATCAAAATCCACTTTTTCAAATTTTTCTGAAGGGCTATAGAAACCAATACCATAGAAACTGTAACGACCGGGGTTGGTGAATCCACCATCATCCCTGTCCGCAATAATGGAACGCTGTAATTGTTCGTAACGGCTTCCCGACCATGTCTGGTCACTTTGATTGGTCAGGGTGTGGCGGACCTTGATATCATAATCGGCGCGTTGAAAAATGAACGTCTTGGTTACACGGATACCGCTGTCCGCTTCCCAGGTCAGGGGTATACGCAGTTCATCCGCACCCTCGGCCAACCTGTATTCCATGCTGGCTGATTGGTAGCGGGTGGTATGGTTTGGCGCATCAGAGCGCGAAAGCAAACCGGATTGCGCAATAAACATCTCCGGGCCGCCGCGGTTAAACAGATCAACCTTGATTTCTGATATACCTGCGGTGAGCGGGTAATTCAGTAGTTTGGCAGAGACAATGGTGCCACCAACGAGGTCGATACCGACTTCAAATACATCGGTAGTTACCGTCAGTAATTGATTGTCACCGGTCATCACTGCCTGCGTTGTCACGCCCTGTTGAATATCCACAGGACTGGATTCTGCAGGAGGTAAATCACCCATGCCGGGGACCGACATATCCTGGGCAACCGGAACGTCTGGTGTTGCAGACATGGGGCTGTCTATACCCGCAGGGCTTTGAACCGGGGTTTTGGGGCCATAGTCTTTTTGCCATTCTACCCACATCATGTAAGCAAGAACGAGCAATCCCATGAACAGTATCGGGCGAAGGTTTGCCATTATCTATCAGTCCTTTTTTGATCCTGCCGGAAATTTGTTTTTTGATTTTCGGCTTTTCTGATCAATCGCTGCCAATGAGATGAGAGTGACTGATCGAGTGCTTTGTTAGTTTGTTTTGAAGCGCTTGGGTTGGGTAGAACCACAAAATCCAGCGTTTCTTTATACCCGGTACCAAGAATACGGGTCCGGAAACTTTCCCGGACAAGCCGTTTGATTCGATTCCTTCCAACAGCCAATGGACAGGCTTTTTTTGAAACGGCCATACCGAGACGATGGCGTTGAATGCCGTTGCCCCGTGCAAGGATACGGAAAAAATCATCGCCTGAGCGGAAAGGTTGTTGAAACACAGATTTAAATTCTGCTGGTTTGAGTAACCGGGATTGCCTGGAAAACTTCATTATTCCTGGCCAGTATGCATTTTAATACTTGATTTTCGGTGTCCGCATTTTTTGCCGGGATCAATCGTTCCGGTTGGCCCGGAACATTTCACTCAGGACAAACAAAAAACGGGTTCATACCGTTCAGGCACTTAAACGCTTACGACCTTTGGAGCGACGTGCATTGATGACGGCACGACCCCCGCGGGTGGCCATACGTGAACGAAAGCCATGGCGACGTGCGCGTTTGAGCAGGCTGGGCTGAAAAGTACGTTTCATTTTTTAACACCTCAATCAATACTGTTTTATGACTGTTTTATTCTGCTAATACAGACAGCCGACACAAGAGGCGAATAGTATCCCGTATTCACATTGCATTCAAGCATTTGGAACAAGAATTTTGTTTTAGTCCCAAGTCTAAATTCAACTATAGCCAAGTTATCCACAGCGCGGTAGACTAAGCCCTCGCTTGGCGAAGTAATAAAGTCCAACCCAAGCTGTTGGAAATTATACCATAGTGCTCCGCCTAAACTATTGAAATATAATTTTATTTCGACAAATGATCGGTGTTTTTCATCTGTCGAATGGCCTAAACCCCAATTGGTTTGAACGATTTATGGTTCAAAATATCTGGCAAACTTGTCTGCAGCATCTGGAAAGGGAGCTTCCTCCAGAGGATGTCAATACATTTATTCGACCTTTAGAGGTTGTCAACAGCAATAAACGAACACGTTTGGTGGCGCCCAATTCCTATGTCCGGGATCACATTGCCACCCATTACCTGGAGCGTATCCGGGATATTTTTGAGCACTTGGGGAAACCCCGAAAGTCGGTCAGCATTGAAGACGGTCTGCCCAAAGAGGCTGCCGTGGTTAACAACAGGAAAGCTGAAGTTACCGAGGAAACCGTCCCCAACGGTCTTAATTCCCGCTACCGTTTCGATAATTTTGTATTGGGAAAGTCCAATGAACTGGGCTTTGCTGCCGCATCACAGATTGCGCAAAAACCGGGGGATGCTTACAACCCGTTGCTTTTGTATGGCAGCACGGGTCTCGGAAAAACCCATTTATTGCATGCCATTGGCAATATGATTCGTAAACACAATCCCTCTACGAAAGTGCTCTATCTTGATTCTGAGCGGTTTGTCAGCGACATGATCAAGGCATTAAGACACGGCGCGATTGACAACTTTAAAAAGCACTACAGGTCGGCTGGCGCCTTGTTAATCGATGATATCCAGTTTTTTGCCGGTAAGAAAAGCTCACAGGAAGAGTTTTTCCATACTTTCAATGCTTTGCTTGACAGTAAGCAGCAGATCGTACTGACTTGTGATCGTTATCCCAAGGAAGTGGAAGGACTTGAAGCAAGACTTCGCTCACGTTTCGGTTGGGGATTGACGGTTGCGATTGAGCCGCCGGATTTTGAAACAAGGGTTGCGATTTTAATGAACAAGGCGCAGGAAAAGGGCGTCCGTTTACAGGAACCCGTCGCTTTCCTGGTGGCAAAACGCTTGCGCTCGCACGTCAGGGACCTCGAAGGCGCGCTGAATACCCTGATAGCCAATGCGCGCTTTACCGGCCGGGAAATTAATGAGTCTTTTGCCCGGGAGGTGCTTCGAGACCTGTTAACGGTGCATGATCGACTGATTACCATTGAAAATATTCAAAAAACGGTATGCGAATATTATAAAATCCGCATGGCGGAGTTATTATCAAAGCGCAGGCCGCGAAGCATTGCTCGACCAAGACAAATGGCCATGGCCCTGTGTAAAGAGTTGACCCAGCACAGTTTGCCGGAAATTGGTGACGCATTTGGTGGCAGGGATCATACAACCGTCATGCATGCCTGTCGTAAGATAGATGAGTTATGTGAAACTGACGGCAGGTTGCGTGAAGACAAGGTTAAATTGTTACGTTTGTTGACCGCATGATAATTGTGGAACAATAGACGCATAACACGTTAACAAACTGTGAATAAGTTTTGGAGTTAATGTTCTTCACAGGTTATGCACAGGCTTACTTGGTGGATTTACACACACTTTAGATAGCTTAAATAGTTGATTTTTATATGTTTTTTATAGTGTCAACGGTTACCAACATGGCTTACTACCACTACTGTTTATATATATTTATTAATTAAATAACAGTAAGACAAGGAACAAAGAATGAAATTCACGATTTCCAGGGAAGTACTTCTTCAACCTCTCAGCCAGGTTATCGGCGTCGTTGAACGCCGGCAGACATTACCGGTACTGGCAAACTTCATGTTATCAGCACGAGATGGCCGTTTGACGGTTACCGGTACTGATATGGAAGTTGAGCTGATATCCAGCGTGGCCGCAGATGTATCGATGGAAGGTGAAATTACTGTTCCGGCACGGAAGCTGTTGGATATCGTTAAAGCCCTACCTGATGGTTCCAAAATTTCGTTTACCATGGTTGATGACAAGGCAACCCTCTCAGCGGGGCGTAGCCGCTTTACACTGGCAACCCTGCCAGCATCAGAATTTCCAGCAACCGACCAGGTTGAAACCCTTGAGAACATTTCTGTCGCAGAATCCGTTCTTAAAAAGATGATGGATAAAACATCTTTCGCGATGGCCAACCAGGACGTTCGATATTATTTAAATGGCCTGCTGTTTGATTTTTCGGGCGAGCAACTCAAAGCCATTGCCACTGACGGCCATCGTTTGGCAATTTGCGATCTTAACAGCCCTGTCAGTATCAGCAGTGACCGCCAATTGATTGTTCCTCGCAAGGGTGTAATGGAATTATCCAGAATGCTGTCGGGCGAAGACGATAATGTCACTCTGGCCATTGGCAGAAATCATGTCAGGCTGGTAAAAGGTGATACCACTTTCACCTCCAAGTTGATTGATGGACGGTTTCCCGATTACAAGGCCGTAATTCCGGTGGGCGCCGACAAGCAAATGCTGGTTGATAAAAATTTGTTTATCGAGGCATTGCAACGTGCGGCTATTTTATCCAATGAAAAATACAAAGGTGTCAGGCTTGAAGCAGCGGGAAGCACCATCAAGATCATTGCTCACAACCCCCAGCATGAAGAGGCGGTTGAGGAGATCGAAGCAGAGTTGAATTTTGACAGACTTGCGGTTGGTTTTAACGTCACCTATCTTCTTGACGCCCTGGTTGCGATTGATACCGAACGGGTTTCATTGGAGTTAAGAGATGCAAATAGTAGTTGCCTGGTGTCTGCGCCCGATTCTGATGTCAACCGACATGTTGTCATGCCGCTAAAACTATAGGGCGGTAATCAAGCAGGGATATGCAGGTAAAATCTCTAGGTATCAACAACTTAAGAAATATTCAATCGACTCAGTTAGAGCCCGACCCGTGTCTGAACTGCTTCATTGGAGGCAATGGCGCGGGAAAAACCAGTATTCTTGAATCCCTGGCTGTCCTTTCAAAAGGCAGGTCATTCCGTACCGGTCAGATTGCATCGTTAATCGGGCCTCAAACCGGGCATTTTCAGGTTGTTACCATGATCGAGAATGAAACTGGCGACATCCACCAAATTGGTATGGAACGCGGTGGTGATTATTGGAATGCGCGCCACAATGGAAGTGATGTATCTCAGCTCAGTGAGTTAACCGAATTACTCCCCTATGTTTTATTAGAACCTTCCAGTCATACACTGGTGAGCGGTCCTCCCGATGGCAGACGCAAATACCTCGATTGGGGAGTGTTTCACGTGGAACATGATTTTTTGATGTTATGGAGACGTTATACCCGTTGCCTAAAACAACGTAACGCAGCCTTAAGACAGTCAAACCCAACAATGGTTGAAAGTATGAATCCCCAATTGATTGTGCTGGGTGAGAAGCTACACAGCGCAAGACAGAGACATATGGAACGCCTGTCAGATATACTCCAGCTTAAAATACCTCTTTTCAATCAATCATTGGAAGGAATCAGGTTAAGTTACCGAAAAGGCTGGTCCGGAGATAGTCTTGAAAGCGCGCTCGAATTGTCTCTCGACAGGGATATGGACAGGGGGGCAACCGGTCCCGGACCACATAAGGCTGATCTCTATATTTCCCTTAACGGCGTAAGTGCCCGGGAAAGACTCTCCAGAGGTGAACAGAAAGCAATGACAGCTGCATTGGTAATGGCACAGGCGGAATTGATTTGTGAGTCGGGTGAAAAGCCGCTGTTGCTGCTTGATGACCTGTCATCAGAACTGGACGAACATCACCTTTCAAAAGTTTTACAGGCAGGCTTGCAGTTGGGAACTCAAATCTGGTTAACCGGGACGGAGTTGGTCCCTGCAATCGAGGCTTGTGGAACAAGCTATACGATGTTTCACGTGGAACAAGGCCATGTATCAGCCGTATAAGACTTGGGACGAAAAAGTTTGTTAAACAGGCATTTATTGGCATCTAATGGTATAATGAGCAGTGATTCCAACTGCATTAATCCAGCACCATCGAAAGTGATTGCTTCGAACCCGGGGCAAATATCGGTGTAATTCGAGAATAGATAAATTTATGAGTAATCAAGAGTACGATTCCACTAGTATCAAGGTATTAAAAGGCCTTGATGCAGTAAGAAAACGTCCGGGCATGTATATCGGCGACACCGATGACGGCACCGGTTTGCATCACATGGTCTTTGAGGTTGTTGATAATTCCGTGGATGAAGCCTTGGCGGGTCATTGCGACGCGATCAAGGTCGTTATTGAAATGGGAGGCTGCGTCAAGGTTTCAGACAACGGACGTGGCGTTCCTGTTGATATACACAAGGAAGAAGGCCGATCTGCAGCCGAAGTCATCATGACGGTACTGCATGCCGGCGGTAAATTTGATGATAACTCCTACAAGGTATCAGGCGGTTTGCATGGTGTGGGTGTTTCTGTGGTTAATGCATTATCTGAGAATCTGCAGATTACCATTAAACGCAATGGTCATATCTGGCAACAGGTATACAACATGGGTGTGCCTCAGGAACCGTTAAAAATTATCGGGGATACCCGGGAAACCGGTACAGAAATCCAATTTCTGCCCAGTAGCGAAATCTTTTCAGACACGGTTTTTCATTACGACATTCTCGCTAAGCGATTGAGAGAATTAAGTTTTTTAAACTCCGGTGTCAGAATAGAACTCACTGATGAGATCTCGGGCAAGTCAGACGTATTTGAATACGAAGGCGGAATCCGTTCATTTGTTGAGCACATCGGTCGTAAAAAGACAGCCTTACATCCAACCGTTATGCATTTTAGTGGGGAAAGTAACGATATCGTTGTAGAGGTGGCTTTGCAATGGACCGATGCTTACCAGGAAAACGTATTTTGCTTCACTAATAATATTCCACAGCGTGATGGTGGCGCTCACCTTGCAGGCTTCAGAGCAGCTTTGACCCGCACGATGAACCAATACATCGAGGAGTCCGGCCTTGCCAAGAAGAGCAAGGTTGCAATGACGGGTGATGATGCGCGTGAAGGACTCGTAGCGGTACTCTCAGTAAAGGCACCCGATCCAAAGTTTTCTTCACAAACCAAGGATAAACTGGTTTCTTCAGAGATCAAGCCGGTAGTTGAATCCCTGGTCGCATCTCATCTACGCGATTTTCTGTTGGAGAACCCGACAGAGGCCAAGATTATCACCATGAAAGCCGTGGATGCGGCGAGAGCGCGCGAAGCGGCGCGTAAAGCACGTGATATGACACGCCGTAAGGGGGTTTTGGATATCGCAGGCTTGCCAGGAAAACTGGCAGACTGCCAGGAAAAAGACCCGGCCCTGTCTGAACTGTTTCTGGTGGAGGGTGATTCAGCGGGTGGTTCAGCGAAACAGGGTAGAAACCGAAAAACCCAGGCAATTCTGCCACTTAAGGGTAAAATTCTGAATGTTGAGAAAGCCCGCTTCGACAAGATGTTATCTTCAGCGGAGGTTGGCACCCTGATTACCGCCCTTGGTTGCGGTATTGGCCGGGATGAGTTCAATATAGATAAACTCCGCTACCACACGATTATCATCATGACAGATGCGGACGTTGACGGTTCACACATTCGTACTTTGCTCTTAACCTTTTTCTATAGGCAAATGCCAGAATTAATCGAGCGTGGTCATATTTACATTGGTCAACCACCCTTGTACAAAGTCAAGCAGGGTAAACAGGAGCATTATCTGAAAGATGATGCTGAGATGAATGAGTACATGCTTGCACGTGCGATGGATAACGCATCACTGGTTTTTGATAAAAATGCACCACCATTAACCGGCCAGGCGTTGGAAGGTCTTTTGCGGGACTACATGGCGGTAAGGGCTGCAAATACTCGTTTGGCGCTTCGTTACGAGCCAAGTTTTCTTGAGCAACTTATTGATAATAAACCATTTTCGTTTGATCTTAGCGTCGAGGAAGCACAGCAGTGGTGTGATGTTGTTTCTGAGAAAATGAATAGGAAAACCCCTCCCAGTCTCAGTTATGGCTTAGCAGCTGTACAGACAGAAAACGGTCTGGAGTTGCTGTTGAGTAAAACAACGTATGGAGTTGTTGAAACTACCCAACTGAGAAGGGATTTCTTCCGCTCACCGGAAATCCGTCTGACAAACAGACTGGCAGAAACACTCTATGATCTGATTGAACCAGGAGCAACGGTTGTTCGCGGTAATTCCGAGCAGGAAGTATCAAGTTTTGCCGAAGCGCATGAGTGGTTAATGGCTGAAAGCCGCAAAGGCCGTACATTCCAGCGTTTTAAAGGTTTGGGTGAAATGAACCCTGAACAATTGTGGGATACCACGGTAAACCCTGAAACAAGGCGTTTGCTCAAGGTGACCATCGAAGACGTGGTAGCTGCAGATGAGATCTTCACTACCCTGATGGGAGATGAGGTTGAACCAAGGCGTGATTTTATTGAGAAGAATGCCTTGTATGTGACTAATCTCGATATTTAACTGCTTAAATTGTTGTCCCGGTTCCGTGAAAAGCGGAACTGGGAGCTCCTGACCTGTTTTTAGCATCAAAGATAGCGATATGAAGCGGCTTCGTTAATATCCGTGGCAGATTTGGCGGCGCTATGGGTAGTTCCTGCTGAGACATGCCGTGAACCCATCCCTGGGGGCGCGTCCAAAACATCCATGTTTTGTACGGTCTCAGCAGGAACTACCCACATCCCCGCCTCGGTTCAATGGATTCTAATTGAAGCGGTAGCTTCAAGCTTTGTGCAGATACTGTTTGCGGTAATGGTCTATCTAGCGGTAATGGTCTATCTAGCGCTTATGGTTGTATCTCTGCCGCTGCAGTGCATCTCACAGCCACCGA
>JBFFWN010000040.1:0-18940 GCA_041570235.1 Lysobacterales bacterium
ATCTTCATTCAGGACCGTGAGCGACATGGATGTCGCGCCCGAGACCACATGGACGTGTTAATGGCGTGTCCTGAAGGAAGATACTGCACCCGCTTGGCGGTCCCTGCAGATAGCACGTTGAAGTCCGGACAAAGCCAATGTCGCATGATCCTGCGATTTACCTTTGCTTTTGTATATGGGGTTTATAGTGAGTGGGGCTGAAGTTCGTTAGAATCCCTTTTGTTTACCGGTCCTGCAAAGATCCCTGACGATACATTCGGCACAGTTGGGTGTGCGGGCCTTACATACGTATCGGCCATGCAGGATCAGCCAGTGATGGGCGTCCAGCAAGAATTCATCGGGTATGCTTTTCAGTAATTTGCGCTCAACGATCAGCGGGGTCTTGCCCAGTGCCAGTCCGGTGCGGTTGGCCACCCGGAAGATATGGGTGTCTACGGCCATTGCGGGCTGACCAAAAGCGGTGTTCAGTACCACATTGGCGGTTTTTCGACCGACACCCGGCAGGGCCTCCAGTGCTTGCCGGTCGGACGGTACTTCACCGCCATATTGTTCCACCAATATTTTGCAGGTCGCTATGATATTTTTGGCCTTTGAATTGAACAGGCCAATGGTTTTGATGTAACCCTTCAGGCCATCTTCACCGAGTTCGAGAATGGCTTGCGGTGTATTAGCCACCCTGTACAGGCGACGGGTGGCGAGGTTGACGCTGACATCCGTGGCCTGTGCGGACAGAATGACGGCGATCAGCAATTCAAAGGTTGAGTCGTATTCCAGTTCGGTTGTCGGATGCGGGTTCAGCGTTTGCAGCCGTCTGAAAAATTCGTAGCGGTCTTCAAGTTTCATGTTTTCTCTGAATCAATTCTGTGGCCGGCTTGAGCGATGTCCCGGCCTCGCGGTTTTGCCAGGCATTGCGGGCGGCGATCAGCAAGGCCAGGCCGAAAAAGGCCCCGGGCGGCAAAAGCGTTAACAGGAAACCCGGGTAGTCGGGAATAATAACCAGGCTGATATGCTCGCCCCAGGGACCCAGCAACATGTCTGCATCCGCCAACAGGGTGCCGCGCCCGGTAATTTCCCGTAGCGCCCCCAGCAGAACCAGCGTTATACAAAAGCCCAGGCCTGTTGCAAACCCGTCGACCAGCGAGGGCAGTGGCCCGTTGCGCGAGGCAAAGGCTTCGGCGCGTCCGATAATGGCGCAATTGGTGACAATCAACGGGATAAAAATGCCAAGTACGCGAAACAGGTCGTGTAAAAAGGCATTCATCAACAATTCGATGACCGTGACCACCGATGAGATGATCAATACAAATGCGGGTATGCGTATTTCCGGCTTCAGGATGCCGCGCATCAATGAAACCGCCAGGTTGGAGGTCACCAGGGTGAGCATCGTGGCAAGGCCAAGGGCCAGACCGTTGACCACGGTATTGGTCACCGCCAGCAATGGGCACAGGCCCAGCAGCACCACGAGTCCGGTGTTCTGTGTCCAGATGCCGTCGGTGCGTATTTGTTTTTTATTATGCCGGCTCAGTTGGTCTGGCTCATTTGGCCTGGCTGTGGCTCGCTGGTCCGCTCGAACAGCATCGCCTTGTTCGCATCGAAAAATAAAAGGCTGTCCCTCACTGTTTTAACCACGGCCCTGGGTGAAATCGTCGCGCCGGTGAATTGATCGAACACACCGCCATCTTTTTTAACTGCCCAGGCAGCGGTGTCAGGGTTTTGCAGTGATTTATTCGAGAAACCGAGTATCCACTCACTCCTGTCAAGTGATATGGGGTCGCCCAGGCCCGGGGTTTCCTTGTGTGCGAGGATCCGGGCTCCTAAAAGCATGCCCTCGTCATCGATCCCCACCAGGATACGGATATCGCCGTTGTAACCATCCGGGGCTGTCACGATCATCAATGCCGCCACAGGTTTTCCATCTTTGCGCGCCCTGTAGACCGTTACCGGGCCCGGGTGTCTCAGGTAGGATTCATCACGGACTTCGATGCGGTCCTCCAACAGGTTGTTATTGAAAGAACCTGCCGGTACGATGGTATTGAGTTGCTGCATCATGCGCAGGTTTTCCTGCTCAACAATACGCTCATGGGTCAATGCATTGACCCCGGTCAAAAGTGCGGTGCCGAGTAGTGCAATCAGCGCCAGCAGGAAACCGCTCTGAAATACCTTTTGTGAGGAAGCCCTCATTCGCCATACATCCTTGGGCGCGTGTACCGGTCGATCAGTGGTGCGGCCATGTTCATCAGCAGGATCGCAAATGCGACACCGTCGGGGTAACCGCCCCAGCGACGGATGACCAGCGTGATTATTCCCACGCCGGCGCCGAAGACAAGACGCCCTGTATTGCTCACGCAGCCACTGACGGGGTCGGTGGCAATAAAAAATGCGGCCAACAGGATGGCGCCCGAGAACACATGTTGCAGCGGCATGGGGTTGCCTTCCGGGTTTAGCAGCCAGAAAGGCAGGCTGAATAAAAGCACGCTGCCAATTACGGAAACCGGAACGTGCCAGCTGATCACACGTCTGTATAGAAGAAACAGTCCGCCAACACCAAACCAAATCGCAACCCATTCCCAACCCAGACCGCCAAGCACGCCAAATACCGGGGATCGAAGGATATCGGGCATCACCTGGCCTGCTTCGATGCCATTTTTGAGCAAATCCAGGGGGGTTGCGCGGGAAATGGCATCCCAGCCGGTGCCTGGCTGACCGCCAAGAATGCTGACAAGGCTATCCATTAATCCCAGGCTGTTTTCTGCGAGGCTTGCAGGTGGCAACCAGGCGGTCATGACTTGAGGAAAACTGATCAATACCACCACGTAGGCCACCATGGCCGGGTTAAACACATTCTGCCCAAGCCCGCCATAGAGGTGTTTTGCAAAGACGATGGCAAATAACATGCCGATACAACTGATCCACCAGGGCGCAAGTGGCGGAATACACAAGGCAAAAAGCACCGCCGTGACGACGGCGCTGAAATCGTTGATAAAGGGTTTTAACGGCCGGTTGCGCAAGCGCAGCATCAGGCTTTCAAACAACAATGCGAAAACCGTGGCAAGGAGAATCTGTATCAGGATTCCCGGGCCGAAGTACCAGGCATGGGCGGCCACACCCGGCGCCAGCGCAATCAGCACCTGCAACATGACCAAGGCCACGGAGGTTCTCGGTGCCACGTGCGGTGCGCCGCTGACCTGGAATTGACGGGTCATTGGTTTTTTCCATCCCCGGTTGCAGAAGGATCGTTCCCCGCCGGTGTTGCAACCCTGCTTTTCGCCCGCGTGATCGATGCCTGGATTCTATCCTGTTGCGCCGTCTTGCTCTTGAGAGCCTTTTTACGTTCCGCCATTTTTTCCGCGCGCTCCTGTTTGCGGCGCAGCAGGCGGGCTTCGCGGTTTTCAAACCGTTTGCGGGCCTGTTCGCTTGCCAATGCCTCACGTTCGCGCGTGCGCATTTCGCCTTTGCCATAACGGAACCAGTCAACCAACGGTATGTGACTCGGGCAGATGAGGTCACAGCAGCCACATTCAATACAGGCGGAAAGACCATACTCCCCGGCTGCATCCCATAGCCCGTTGCGGACCTGCAGGTGCAATTGCTGCGGCAGCAGGCTTGCCGGGCAGACCCTTGCGCATTCCCCGCAACGAATGCATGGCATCTCCGCCTGGGGCTCGCGAACATCATCGGCGGTCAGCGCCAGGAGACAGTTGCTGGCTTTGACCACGGGGTTATCGTCGGTGGCCACGGGAAACCCCATCATCGGCCCGCCAACAACCAGGCGGCTGACATCGGGTTTGTATCCGCCGCAGGATTCCACCAGGTGCGAAAAGGGTGTGCCAAACAAGGCCAGCAGGTTGCGTGGTTGCGCAATTCCGTTGCCCGTTACGGTGACATATCGCTCGATCAGAGGTTTTCCCTCGGTGACGGCCTCGGCCACGGCCGCAGCGGTGGCCACATTCTGGCAAACCATGCCGAGGTCAGAGGGACGCCCTCCGGCCGGCACCTGCAGGCCGGTCAGCACCTCGACCAGTTGCCTTTCACCTCCCTCAGGGTAGATCATCGGCACCTTGACGACGGTGATGTTTTTGCTTTCGCTGCTGGCTGCAGCCCTTGAAAGCGCGTGATGGACGGCGCCCATCTGATCTTCGATGGCAACAAGCACCCGTTCAGCTCCCATTGCCCGGCGTAATATGCGCGCGCCGAGGATAATTCGGTCCGGTTGCTCGCGCATCAGCATTTCATCACAGCTGATATAGGGTTCACATTCGGCGCCGTTGAGAATCAGCGTATGGATGTGGCGCTGCCTGGCATCGCGCATTTTCGCATGGGTGGGAAACACAGCCCCACCCAGGCCGGCCAGGCCACAATGCTGAATCTGATCGATCAATTGTTCCGGGCTGGCATTGAGCCAGTCATCGACCGGCTGGAGTTCCACCCATTGTTCCCTGCCATCGGGTTTGATCACCACGCAGGGCCCGGGCAGGCCGGACGGGTGTGACATAGGACGGTCTTCGATGGCCATGACGGTACCCGATACCGGCGAATGCACGGCAGCGGAGGGTTCGCAGAAACCTATCGGCTGGCCTTTTAAGACCGTATCGCCAACCCTGATCAGCGGACTGGCGGCACTACCGGCGTGTTGCAAAAGCGGCACGGTCAGTTCTTCCGGCAGCGGCGGGCGCTCAACCGGTACCTGGCAGGAGATTTTCTTGTTGTGGCGCAAACGCAGGCCACCGTGAAAATGGTGAATCCGTGAGCCTTTCATGATAGCAACCGCAAATCAAGGCTGTCGCCGGGTCGCGGCGTCTGCCAATCCCGGATACCGCTTCTCACTTCAACGATATCAATACAATCGACCGGGCAGGGCGGCAGGCACAGGTCACAACCGGTGCATTCCGACTGAATCACCGTATGCATCAGCTTGGCGGCGCCAACGATGGCGTCCACCGGGCACGCCTGGATACACAGGGTGCAACCGATACAGCGTTGTTCATCGATTTTGACGACGGTCCTGGCCTTCTCCTCACCATTTTCAGGGTTCAGTGGTTTGACCTCGCGGCCGAGCAGGTCCGCCAGTGCCCGGATGCCTGCCTCGCCACCGGGCGGACACTGGTTAATATCCGCCTCGTCCCGGGAAATCGCCTCTGCATATGGCCGGCAACCCGGGTAGTTGCACTGGCCGCATTGGGTTTGTGGCAACAGTGCATCAATACGTTCCACCAGCGGGTCTGAATCGACCTTGAAGCGAACCGAGGCCCAGCCCAGGCCCAGGCCGAATACCAGTCCCAGCAAGGTTAACAAGAGCACGGAGGTCAGCATATGTTTCGGTCTTTCAAAAGCATGCAGTGCATCACAGGTTTGCCAGCCCGCTGAAACCCATGAACGCCAGCGCCATCATTCCGGTGGTTATCAGGCCGATAGGAGCGCCTTTGAACGGCATGGGCACATCGGCCAGGGCAATCCTTTCCCGCATGGCTGCAAACATGATCAGGACGAGGCCGAAACCGGCTGCCGCACCGAAGCCGTATAACGCCGACTGCAACAGGTTGTGTTGCTCCTGGACATTGAGCAGTGCAACACCGAGCACGGCACAATTGCTGGTGATCAGCGGCAGGAATATGCCGAGCACGCGGTACAGAACCGGGCTGCTTTTACGCATGAACATCTCGGTTAACTGCACGGTGACGGCAATGACCAGGATAAAGCTCAGCGTGGAAAGGTATTCCAGCTGCAGCGGCTTGAGCAGGTACTGATGGAGCAGGTAGCTGGATGCCGATGACAATGTCAGCACAAAGGCGGTCGCCACCGCCATGCCGACGGCGCCCTCGATCTTGTTTGAGACACCCATAAACGGGCAAAGACCGAGAAAACGAACCAGTACAAAATTGTTCGCAAATACGGTGCTGACGATAATCAGTAGATGTTCACTCATGCATAACGGCCACCACCCATTCGGGTTCAGGTCACTCGCATACCCGGCACCGCGCCTTCATCCGGGCTGAGTATGAACAGCTCGCTGCCGCCCGGACCGGCGGCCAGAACCATGCCTTCGGAAACACCAAAGCGCATTTTGCGTGGTTTAAGGTTGGCTACCATCACCGTGTGACGGCCCACCAGGTCCTGTGGTTCATAAGCGGACTTGATGCCGGCAAACACGTTACGTGTTTGTCCGCCGATATCCAGCGTCAGTTGCAATAGCTTGCCCGCTTCGGGAACAAATTTGGCGTCGACAATTCTGGCGATGCGCAGATCGACCTTCATAAAATCATCGATGGTAATTTCATCAGCCAGGTTCAGCTCAGGCGCTGCCGGTTCCTCTGTGGCCTGGAGGTTTTCTTTTGAATCCTCGATCATGGCTTCGATTTTCAGTGGGTCAACACGCGTCATCAGCGGTTTGAATGCATTGATGTTGATGTCCAGCATTGGTTGGTCAAGGTCTGACCAGAGGTTCAGCGGCTGCCCCAGGAATTCTTCCGCCGTTGCGGCCGTTAAAGGCACCACCGGCGCCAGGTAGGTCATCAGCACCCGGAAGAGATTCAGGCCCTGTGTGCAGATGGCCTGCACATTGGCCTGCTGGTCTTCCTGCTTGTTCAGCTGCCATGGCTTGTGTTCGTCGATATAGCGGTTACCCTCATCCGCCAACGCCATGATACGGCGAATCGCAGACTGGTAATTCCGTTGTTCAAAGTCATCGGCGATAAGATCGCGCTGATCAATAAACTGCTGATACAGTTCCGGATCGGGCAGGGCTGGGGCCAGTCTGCCATTCGAACCACGATGGATAAAGCCGGCGCAGCGGCTGGCGATGTTGACAACTTTGCCCACCATGTCGGAGTTGACGCGGGAAACAAAGTCATCGAGGCTCAGATCGATATCCCCGAGGCCGGGGCCCAATCGCGCACAGAAATAATAGCGCAGATAGTCAGGGTTCAGATGGTCGAGATAGGTGCGTGCCTGGATAAAAGTGCCACGCGACTTCGACATCTTTGCGCCATCAACCGTCAGAAAACCATGCGCATATACGGCGGTCGGGGTGCGGTAACCGGCACCCATCAGCATGGCGGGCCAGAATAATGTGTGGAAATAAATGATGTCCTTGCCGACAAAATTATATAATTCGGTGTCGGTATCCGGATTCCACCAGTCATCGAAATCCAGGCCAATGCGGTCGCTGAGTTCTTTGAAGCTGGCCATGTAACCAATCGGCGCATCCACCCAGACATAAAAATACTTGTCATCGGTTCCTGGAATCTTAAAGCCAAAGTAGGGTTCATCACGGGAGATATCCCAGTCCCGCAAACCGTCTTCAAACCATTCCTGCATCTTGTTGACCACCTCTGGTTGCAGTGCGCCGGTGGTCATCCAGTTTTGCAGGCGATTCTGGAACGCATCCAGCTTGACGAAATAGTGCTCGGAATCACGCATCACCGGGGCGGTGCCACTGACAGCAGAGCGGGGTTCGATCAGGTCGGTGGGGCTGTAGGTGCTGCCGCAGGCCTCGCAACTGTCACCATATTGATCTTCGGTTTTGCATTTGGGGCAGGTGCCCTTGATAAACCGGTCGGGCAGGAACATACCTTTCTGTTCGTCATAGAACTGCGAAATGGTTCGCCGCTCGATGTTGCCACCGGCTTCCAGGTGCCGGTAAATGGTTTCGACACATTCGCGATTGGCATCGCCGTGGGTGGTGGCATAGTTGTCGAAACTGAGTCCAAAGTCGGTGAAGTCTTTTTGGTGCTCAGCGTTCATCCGGTCGATCAGTTCTTCGGGCGTGATGTTTTCTGATTGCGCACGCAACATGATGGGCGTGCCATGGGCATCATCCGCCCAGGCGAAATAGCACTCGTGACCCTGAGACCTTTGAAAGCGTGCCCAAATATCTGTCTGGATATACTCCAACATGTGGCCCAGGTGGATCGCACCATTGGCGTAAGGGAGGGCGCTGGTGACCAAGATTCTTCTTTTCTGTGTACTCATAATATTATTATTGATGTATCCCTTGTCCGGGCAATTGATCCAATCTGCAATTATGGCATGCCGGCCCGTCAAGCTGTAGCATCAGTGCGCCATCGGCCCGGGTTTTTTTCTGCGCTGATCCGATCACACCAGACAGCTGACGGTGGTAAGCCTCCAGGCGTCACGCATAACGGTTAACAGGTCCCGACTTAACGGTTACAATGTCACGCTTGCCGAAACAGCTACCGATTATCGAGAGAGCAAAACCCAATGAATAAAGAATCCGTGATGGCCTTACTGGCCGAAATCAATGATATAAACTCCAACTGTGACCTCGTCTCGGCGGGTTACATCCGCGAAGTCGGTATTCATGAAAACCGCGTCAGCGTGGATATTCGACTGGGTTACCATGTTGCAGATAAAGGTGCAGCGCTGGCCGCCGAAGTCAAATCGAGGCTGGAAAGTGATCCGGAAATCGAAACGGCCAGTGTCAATATCAGCGCAAAGGTCATGCCGCACAAGGTCCAGGAAGACCTGAAGCCGCTTCCGTCCATCGCCAATATCATTGCCGTGGGTTCTGGTAAGGGTGGCGTGGGCAAATCGACGACAGCCGTCAACCTGGCACTGGCGTTACAGGCCCAGGGCGCGCGCGTGGGTTTGCTCGATGCAGATATTTATGGGCCCAGCATACCTTCGATGCTCGGCGTCAAGGGACAGCCCAGTACCGACGGCGAAAAAATTATTCCCAAGGAGGCCTACGGCCTTAAGGTGATGTCGATCGGCTTCCTGGTGGAGGAAGATACCGCGATGATCTGGCGCGGACCGATGGTGACATCGGCCTTGCAACAGTTACTGGGTGACACCGCCTGGGGCTCCCTCGACTACCTGATCATAGATCTGCCGCCCGGAACCGGTGATATCCAGCTCACCCTGGCCCAGAAGATACCGGTGGCCGGCGCCGTCATTGTCACCACACCGCAGGACATCGCTCTGCTGGATGCGCGCCGGGCAGTCAATATGTTCCGTAAGGTCGATGTGCCTGTGCTGGGCGTGGTCGAAAACATGAGTACGCACATTTGCACCAATTGCGGTCACGAGGAGGCCATATTCGGCCACGGTGGTGGTGAGGCCATGGCAAGGGATTTTGGCATTCCCCTGCTGGGACGGTTGCCGTTGACGATGGAAATTCGCTCCTCACTCGATGAGGGTAAACCGACCATGATGCAGGATAAGGATTCGGCCATCACACAGAGTTACCGGAGCCTGGCCTTGCGAACTGCTGGTGAACTGGCCGTCAAGCCCCGCAGCATGACACTGCAGATGCCCGAAATCCTGATCCAGAGCTAGTGTAGTGTCAACCCTAAAAGGTA
Organism: Lysobacterales bacterium; assembly: GCA_041570235.1. Lineage (GTDB taxonomy): Bacteria > Pseudomonadota > Gammaproteobacteria > Xanthomonadales > SZUA-36 > SZUA-36. The sequence continues at coordinate 9,318 of JBFFWN010000040.1, forward strand.
GAATCAGTGGTCACCGAGTGAGAAGACAATGAGCATCAAATCGGATCGCTGGATACGTCGCATGGCCGATGAGTTTGGCATGATTGAACCGTTTGAGGCCGGTCAGATACGCTCTTCTGCAGATGGTGAAAGGCAGATTTCCTATGGTACTTCGAGCTATGGTTATGATGTTCGCTGCGCCAATCATTTCAAGATATTCACCAATATCAACTCTGCCGTGGTTGACCCGAAAAATTTTGATGAAAGCAGTTTTGTCGACTTTGTGGGTGATGTCTGCATCATTCCACCCAATTCATTTGCCCTGGCGCATACGGTCGAATACCTGCGAATTCCGCGCAATGTACTGACCATCTGTCTCGGAAAGTCCACCTATGCCCGCTGCGGCATCATCGTCAACGTCACACCGCTTGAACCGGAATGGGAAGGTCATGTGACCCTGGAGTTTTCCAACACCACGACCTTGCCGGCCAAAATATATGCCAACGAGGGTGTTGCGCAGTTCCTGTTCTTTGAGTCGGATGAGGAATGTGAAACCTCCTACGCCGACAGGCTGGGCAAATACCAGGGCCAGCGGGGGGTCACTTTACCCAAGGCGTGAGTCAGCCCCGCTCAGGTTCGCACGGAGACAGTTTTAATGAGAACAGGAAACCCCGCTCTGCTCGCACTTTCCTTTATTTCGATGGTGTTGGGCGCCTGTGCGATCAAGCCACCCGCCTATGACCTGCTGATCCTGGGTGGAACCGTCGTTGACGGCACGGGGTCGCCGGCGTATCGAAGCGACATTGCCGTTGTTGACAATGAAATTGTAAAAATGGGCGATCTGAATGGTCTCGATGCGCATCGTGTTATCAATGCCAAAGGTCTAATTGTTTCGCCGGGTTTTATTGATCTCCACTCACATGCAGACCGGAATATCAGGGATAACCCCGGTGGAGAAAACTATCTGCACCAGGGTGTAACGACCATTCTGACGGGTAACTGCGGCAGTTCCCCGGTAGATCTGGACGGTTATTTTCAGTCTGTCATGGAAACGGGCATCGCACTCAATATGGGTTTGCTGATCGGACACAACTCGGTGCGCATGGATGTCATGGGCAATGATAACCGTGTACCCACCCCCATTGAACAGGAGCGGATGGAGGACCTAATTAAAACCGCCATGGATGCGGGTGCATTCGGCATGTCTACCGGGCTGATATATCTACCCGGAACCTACTCGGAAACCGCTGAGGTTATTGGCCTGGCAAAGGTGGTTGCATCCGAGGGCGGTATTTATGCAAGCCATATCAGGAGCGAGTTTGACCTGGTCGTCGAGGCGATTGAAGAGGCTATCATGGTCGGCCGTGAAGCCGGTCTCCCGGTGCAGATTTCCCATTTCAAGGTGGCTGACAACACCATGTGGGGCGATAGCCAGGTGACCCTGGGCCTGGTTGAGGGCGCCAGGGCCGAAGGGCTGGATGTCACTGTTGATCAATATCCCTATACCGCCACCAGCACGGGTCTTGCCAACGTCATCCCGGCCTGGGCCAGGGCCGGCAGCCGTGAGGATTTCCAGGCCCGGCTCGATGACCCTGCAAGCCGCGCCAGGATCAAGGCCGATTCGATCAACATCCTGAATGGCGCAAGGGCCGCCGGTGACCTGTCGCGGATTACCGTGGCGTCTTTTGAGAATCACCCCGAATATTCGGGCAAAACCCTGGCCGAGGTCACCATGATGAACGGCCTTGAGCCAACCATCGACAACGGTGCAGAAGTGGCGATGGATATTCTTTATGACGGTGACGGGTCCGCGATCTATTTCATGATGACCGAGGAGGATGTCAGGAATATCATGCAGGCGCCTTTTACCAGCATCGCCTCGGACAGCTCAGCGGTGCCGTTCGGGGAGAATGTGCCTCACCTCAGAAACTACGGCACCTTTCCCAGGGTGCTGGCAAAATACGTTCGTGAGGAGGGCGTGCTGGAGCTTGAACAGGCCATATACAAGATGACGGGTCTGCCGGCCAGCCGTATCAATCTCAAGAGCAGGGGAAAGTTAAGCGAAGGCATGGTGGCCGATATCAACATTTTTGACCCTGACACCGTTCAGGATAATGATGACTGGGCGCACCCGCATCAATATGCCAGCGGCTTCGAATATGTGATCGTCGGTGGAATAACGGTGGTGGCTGGTGGTGAGGTCACCGGTTCCCGGCCTGGAAAAATACTCAGACGGGGTTCGTGAAAAAATTGAATGCGGGATAGAGGTCAATCGCAAGAGTTCCATTCTTTGCAGGTGTGCCAATGACAGTCAGGAAAACAAACAGGAAAAATGATGAAACTTGGTAAATTGAAAAGCTTACTGGTGCTGCTAATCATAATGATGATATCCGCAACTGCGCAGGCCCGGCCAAAACCCGACGGTGCGGCTGATTTTAAAGACAGGCAAAGAGCCTGGGAGCGACACCAGGGGATGGTGGCAAGCTCACCCTATGCAGGGTTGGAGTGGCGCAGTGTCGGTCCGGTGGTCCAGGGAGGGCGCCTGGTGGACATGGAGGTTGTTCCGGGACAACCCTATACGTTTTATGCCGCATATGCTTCGGGTGGTTTGTGGAAAACCACCAATAACGGCCACACCTTTGAGCCCGGAGTTAAGGCAACCCACACGCTGCGCGGCAAGAAAGACTGATCGAAATCGCCGGCCGGCAACCGCTATCGCAATGGCGGTTGCTGGATCAGCGTGGCATAGGTTTGGAATGTTTCCGAACCCCTTTGCACCAGGAATTCAACCCTGCTGCCGGGTTCGCGTTGCGAAATCACCAACAACAGCGCTCTTGCGTCGACGATTTCTTCGCCATCAATACTCAGCAGGATATCGCCGGGCCGGATACCTGCACTCCAGGCAGGTCCGTTGGGGGTAATGTCGCGTACCTGTGTGCCCCGTCGTATTGAGCTGCCGTCGGTCAGCGGGGTCAGCGGCAGGTCACCGAACATGGCGCCGAGTGAACCGCGCCTGACGCTGCCATTTTCAACGATCTGTTGCATGACGTCCCTGGCCATGGCAATCGGAATGGCAAAGCCGATATTCTGTGCGCCCTGCATCTGTGCGAGGTTGCGGGTATTGATACCGATGACTTCGCCCTTGTAATTGATCAGGGCGCCACCGCTGTTGCCCGCGTTGATTGCGGCATCGGTCTGGATGAAATCCTCATACAGCGACGCGCGCAGTACATTTCGACCGGTCGCACTGACAATGCCCATGGTCACCGTGTGACTGAGGCCAAAAGCGTTGCCTATGGCCAATACGACGTCACCCACCCTGACGCCGGCGTTTTCCGCCAGCGGCGCCGCGGGCAGATCTGAGAGGTCAACCTTGAGCACGGCCAGATCGGTTTCCGGGTCACTGCCAACCACCTGCGCTGTCGCGTATCTGCCGTCCCATAAGCCAACACTGATATTTTGCACCTGGCTGATCACATGGTAGTTGGTCAGAATATAGCCGTCTTCGCTGACCAATACGCCTGAACCCATGTCTACCAGTGACCGCGTAACATAGGTGCTGCCATGGATTTTTCGCATTTGCGGCGATGCCTTTGCCACCTCGACGGTGCGCGTATAAATGCTGACAACGGACGGCGCGGTGCGATCAACTGCATCGGCATAGGACACCTGTGCTACCGGGGTTTCCACCACTTCTGTCACCACCGGATTGAAACGGTCCACGACACTCGGCCACAGGTATAAAATAACAAATGCGAGGGCCAGGCCTGCAACGGTGGAACGCAACAGGAAGCCCGCTATCGATGACGGAGATCGACGTTTTTTTGATGAATGGTTTTCGGCTTGATTCACCGGTAATGACTCCCAACAGTTCAGTTAAGACCCGGATTTATGCATAAACCCGGGCTCAAGGGCTAATTCTATCGGCAAATCGTTTGTTTCGCATGGTCCGTTTCGGTAAAATAGCGGATTGATTCAGGTAAGGGACAAGATAAATGTCGTGCGCGATGGAAACTTTTTGCTTTTCTATGCCTGTAATCATTACAAGAATTCGTATTTCCTGACTATAAGAGTAGTCGTCCTTTCAAGGGACTTTTTCTGCTGGAGAACTAAATGTCATCTGATGAGGTGAACAAGGGGCGACGTCGGTTTTTGGTCGCTACCACTTCTGTTGTAGGCGGTATCGGCGTGGGTTTCGCGGCCGTGCCATTTATCAAGTCATGGATGCCCAGCGCGAAGGCGCAGGCTGTCGGTGCACCGGTTGAGGTAAATATCAGCAAGCTGAGAGAAGGTCAACTGCTCAAGGTTCAGTGGCGTGGTCAGACCATTGGCGTATTGCGCCGTACCCCTGAGATGGTCGCCGGTCTGCCAAAAGTAGATGCAGAACTTGCCGATCCGGAATCCGTCAACGCCGAACAGCCCGACTATATTGAAGGCGAACCGCGCGCCCTGAAGCCGGAGTTCCTGGTGGTCAATATGCATTGCACCCATTTGGGCTGCGTGCCTCAGATGGTTCCAGAGGTGGGTCCCCAGCCTTTTGATCAGAATTGGAATGGCGGCTTTTATTGTCCTTGCCATAAGTCAAAGTTTGATCTCGCCGGCCGAGTTTACAAGGGTGTGCCGGCACCAACCAATTTGCGCATCCCTCCCTACAGTTTCCTCGATGATCGCACATTGATTATCGGCGTTAACCCGCACGGAGCAGTGTAATGGCCAAAATTACCAACAGTATTTCGAAGGGCGCGGGCGCCACGCTGGAATGGGTGGATAAACGTCTTCCGGTCAGTTCGTTCTGGAATGCCGTGATGACAGGCTACCAGGCTCCCAAGAATTTCAATTTCTGGTACTACATGGGTTCATTGGCCCTGCTGGTGCTGGCGATCCAGATTTTCTCCGGCATCTTGCTGGCCATGCACTACAAGCCTTCAGCGGCCGATGCTTTTGCGTCCGTTGAGTACATCATGCGTGATGTAGAATGGGGCTGGTTGATCCGCTATATGCATACCACCGGCGCCTCATTTTTCTTCATTGTGATCTACCTGCATATGTTCCGCAGCCTGCTCTATGGCTCTCATAAAGCGCCACGCGAATTGTTGTGGGTATTCGGCATGTTTATCTACGTAGTATTGATGGCCGAGGCGTTTCTGGGCTATATCCTGCCCTGGGGCCAGATGTCCTACTGGGGCGCGCAGGTCATCATCAACCTGTTTGGTGCGCTACCGAAAATTGGCGAACCCCTGACGCAGTGGATACGCGGTGACTACTTTATTTCCGATGCAACCCTGAACCGGTTTTTTGCCCTGCACGTGATCGCCGTGCCGCTGGCCCTGATGGGGCTGATCTTATTGCACCTGGTGGCTTTGCGTGAGAATGGCTCGAATAACCCCGACGGCATTGAGATCAAGAAGAACAAGGGACCCGATGGAACACCGTTAGATGGTATTCCGTTCCACCCGTATTACACCGTCAAGGATATTTTTGGCGTGGGAATGTTCCTGATCGTATTCTCTTTCGTCCTGTTCATGTGGCCGGAAGCGAATGGACTGTTCCTGGAACATGACAACTTTGTGCCGGCCGACCCGCTGGTAACGCCCGAGCACATCAAGCCGGTATGGTATTTCACCCCGTTCTATGCCATTTTGAAGGCCGTGCCCGACAAGCTAATGGGTGTTCTGACCATGGGCGCCTCTGTGGCTGTTCTGTTCTTCCTGCCCTGGATTGATCGCTCACCGGTCAGGTCAATACGTTACCGTGGAACCTGGTACAAGGTGCTTTTGACCCTGTTCACGATTGCATTTGTACGCCTTGGATTGCTGGGTATGGCGGAAGGCACCCCTGCACAGACCATCGAGATGAGGGTGTGGACATTGGTTTACTTCATGTTTTTTGTCCTGCTGTTTTTCATGAGTCCGGGCGGCAAGACCAAACCGGAACCGGATCGGGTGACGCACTGATGAAAAAGATTGCCACATATGTTTTCGCTGCATTTTTGTTACTGCCGGTCGCCAGTGTTACCGCCTCTGCTGCGGGGGGCGCAGGTGTTGAGCATTCCGGCGCCAATATCAACGATGTCGCTTCACTGCAACGCGGTGCGAAGTATTTTGTCAATTACTGCCTGAGTTGCCATACCCTCAGTTACGTGCGTTACAACCGCGTGGCCGAGGACCTTCAATTGAGCGAAGAGGCGGTCATGGAAAACCTGGTGTTCTCGGACGCCAAGTTCGGTGAGACGATGAACATCGCCATGGATCCGGAGCAGGCCAAGGCCTGGTTTGGTAAGACGCCACCTGATTTGTCCCTGAGCGGCCGCTCCCGCGGCGCAGACTGGTTGTACTCCTATCTGCTCGGATTTTACAAAGATGAAAATGGCGGTTGGAACAATACGCTGTTACCCAATGCATCCATGCCGCACGTGCTGTGGACGCTGCAGGGCATCCAGACACCGATTTACCGTCAGGATACAGATGAAAACGGGTATACTCATGAGGTCATCGATCATTTCGAACTGACCACGCCGGGCACTGAGTCACCGGAGGAGTTCAAACAGACCGCCCGTGATATCGCGGCGTTTCTTGATTATGCCGGTGAACCAGCCAAGCTCAAACGCAAAAGTGTTGGCGTTTGGGTAATATTGTTCCTGGTGTTTTTCACGTCTATCGCCTACCTGCTGAAAGCAGAGTATTGGCGCGACGTTCATTAATTCAGTTTTACAGGCAGATCACTGCCCAGCGGTTACGCCGAACAGGAGAAATTTGTGACAGCAGCATTAAAAGGTCGCTCTACAATGGCCCTATACTCATCCGATCGCAGCATTGAATGCCACCGGGTACGCTTTGTTCTCGCAGAAAAGGGTATCAACGTTGACATTATCGATGTTAGCAACGATGAGTCGGCGTCCGCCGATCTTGCTGAGTTGAATCCTTACAACGAGACACCCACCCTGGTAGACCGCGACCTGTTATTACACAATGCGGGTGTTATCAATGAATACCTGGACGAACGTTATCCACACCCACCATTGATGCCCGTTGATCCGGTGTCGCGCGCACGGCTGCGCCTGGTCCACCACCGCGTGCTTCGCGACTGGTATCCATTGGCGCATATTATTGAAACAAGCACCGGTCCCAAGGCCGATAAAGCGCGGCAGCAACTGAAAGAAAGCATTGTTGCCGCCAATGATCTGTTCAAACACTCGGATTATATGTTCAATGAAGAACTGAGCCTGGTGGATTGCACCCTCGCGCCATTGTTCTGGCGCCTGCCGGTTTACGGAATCTCCCTCGGTCAGGCGGGTTCGGCTGTGCAGGCCTATATCCAGCGTCTGTTTTCACGTCCGTCATTCAAAGCAAGCCTGACCCGCGCCGAGCGTGAAATGGTACTGAATGCGGCTTGAGAGTGCTCTGTTATTTGAAGCTGACTGATGAGTTCCCAGAAAGAAGCCATGACCAGCAACAGGCCTTACCTGTTACGTGGTTTATATGAGTGGATTTCGGATAACGACCTGACCCCGCACGTATTGGTCGATGCCGGTGTCGCCGGTGTCGACGTACCGCAACACGCTATTCAGAAAGGCAAAGTGGTATTGAACATTGCCGCAGGAGCGACCGAACACCTGCAACTGGATAATGAAGCCATATGTTTCAAGGCCCGCTTTAACGGCAAGCCCTATCAGATCACCATACCCATGGAGGCAGTCATCGCGATTTATGCCCGTGAAAACGGACAGGGAATGATGTTTGCGGCTGAGGATAAGCCTGGCGGACCCGGCGATGACGGCGATAATCCACCGTCGCGTTCCCATTTAAAGGTGGTCAAGTAACCGGGGTTTATCCGGGTTAACTGTTTGGAAAGTTTTCGATCAGACGGCCTTCTTCCATTTCAAGTGTAACGGTCAGGCCTGACGGCAATGTGATGCTCGCAATACCCCGGCGCCGTTTGGCGCCATTGGTGGCAAATTCGAACCCGTAGTTCACCAGGATACGTGATTTCTGACTGTCGCGATTCCAAGTGACCGAACTCAGGGAAACCGTGTCATCGAGAAGTTGCAATCCATGATTGCTGCAAACCTGTCCGGCGGCCTTGCGCGCTTTTTGCCTGCCCTGCATCAATTGCCACCACGCGACCACTGATCCGGTCACCAACAAAAATATAAATAATTCAATCATGACGACCTCAACAGTACATCGGTTGCACCGTCACCCCCGTTGGCTGGTTTACAAGCGCTGAACGCCAGCACTCCGGGGTGATCACGCAACAATTGCCGGGTCATGTTTTTTAACCTGGGCCCCTGGCTGGAGCGCAATCCCTTGCCGTGAATAACCCTGACGCAAGTCAGCGACGCGGCAGCTGAATGATTGATGAATTCCAACAGGGCCTGGTGGCCCTGGCTCGTGGTCATATTGTGCAGGTCAAGTTGATCCACCGGTTTGAATTGACCGCGTTTGAGCTTTTGAACCACCCGTAATTGAACGCCATTCTTTCTGTGGGTACCACCATCATCCGAATTGATATGGGATGCGGCATCGGCTGGCAGTGTGCTGGGATTTTGAATTTCCACCATATGGGCATTCGTTTCGCGCGCCCGATGACGAGGCCTGGGAGTGCGGGACTCTGTGGTATCACTTGCCTTCAGCGGTATCACATCCGCCACTTCCTGCTGAAAGAGGTGCAGGTCCGAACACTGATTTCCTGATTTTTTAATAAGCTTATCCCTATTTGCACATTTCGAAAGCGCTTATAAGTCCGTACAATACCATCCGGGAAGCTATCTTGTTTGGCCGGACTTGGCCTCACCGCAATCTCTTGTGTTAAATTGAGCGGCCTCAAGGGCCTGAAAATATATGTGTGGATGGCGGTTATCATTTTCAACAAGTATCGGAAGAATCACTCGGAATGGAAATACTGATTAGCAATGATGATGGCATTGAAGCCACGGGCCTGCTCGTGCTTGCCGAGTGCATGCGGAGCCTGGGAGGCGTGACCATTGTCGCACCCGACAAGAACCGCAGCGGGGCGAGTAACTCGTTGACGCTCGACTCACCGATTCGCCTCAAGGAAATCAATGAACGTATTTACCGCGTTTCCGGGACTCCTACAGATTGCGTGCATGTCGCTTTAACCGGGTTGCTGGAGGATGATCCGGATATTGTCGTTTCCGGCATCAACGCGGGTGCGAACCTCGGTGATGATGTCATTTATTCAGGCACCGTGGCGGCAGCGATGGAGGGAAGGTTCCTCGGTTATCCCGCTGTAGCCGTATCCCTGGTCATCGAGGATGGCGATCAGAATCACCACTATGATACAGCCGGTGAAGCGGCGTTAAGGCTGGTGCAGCAACTGAAACATGATCCCCTGCCCGCCGATACCATTCTTAACGTCAATGTACCTGATCTGCCATGGTCTCAAATCGAGGGTTTCGAAGTCACCCGTCTTGGTCACAGGCATCGTGCCGAGCCAGTGGTGAAAGCCCTGGATCCACGTGGGCGGGAAATGTACTGGATCGGACCCGCAGGTGCTGAACAGGATGCGGGCCCGGGCACTGATTTTAACGCCATCCGGCGCAATTATATTTCGATCACTCCCATCCACGTTGATCTCACCCGTTACCAGGCGCTTGACCAGGTGGCAGGCTGGGTGAATGCCAT
>JBFFWN010000041.1:0-18763 GCA_041570235.1 Lysobacterales bacterium
TGGCGATAGTGACCTTCCTTTAATCCGGGAATACGTGGTCCAGCATGAATCCGTTTTTGTCCCGGCCGATACGATGGAGCGCTGGAAGATCGCATCCAGTGAAACCATTGGCGAATTTTCGGGCACCGCCTGGTTCTTTGCCCGCAAACTTCATCAGTCGTTAGATATCCCGATCGGTATTCTTAATTCAAGCTGGGGAGGTAAACCCATCGAAGCTTTCCTGTCCACGCAAGCTCAGGAAACGCACGCACCCACCCAGGCCAGGACCGCCGAGATGGACCAATGGTTTGCCGACTTCGATCCTGAGGAGAACCAGAAAAGCCATGAACTTGCAGTGGCCAAATGGCAGGAAAACAAAGAAAAAGCAGCGCTATTGAATGTTGAATTCAAACAAAGAAAACCACGTTTAATGACTGAAGCAGACCAACTGACCAGGTATCCCGGCAATCTCTACAAGCGCATGATTCAGCCACTGGTGCCATACAACATAAAGGGAACGATCTGGTACCAGGGCGAAGCCAATTCGCACACTGCCGAACAAGCCAGGTTCTATGAGAGACAGCTAACCGATTTAATATTGAGTTGGCGCAACGACTGGCAGGACGCTGAAATGCCTTTCTACGTCGTGCAGCTTGCCAGTTTCCATAGCCCGCAGCTTAACCCGGTAGAGCATGAACAGTATTGGCCGATCACGCGAGAGTCCATGCGAAGGGCCACTGACAAGCTGGATCATACCGGAATGGCGGTCGCCATTGATATTGGCGATGCCGAACGTATTCACCCGAAAAACAAAAAGGACGTCGGTGGCCGTCTTGCCCTGCTCGCCCTTCACAACGATTACGGCTATGACCTCGTGCCTTCAGGTCCGTCTTTTGAGTCCTTCAGCATTGAGGGAGACAGTATCCTTCTTAACTTTAACCACAAGGGAAGCGGGCTCGTTGCAAAGGGTGACAGCAAACTGAAGGGCTTTGCCATTGCGGGAGACGATGGTAAGTATGTCTGGGCTGAAGCCAAGATCGTCACGCGCTCGAACGGCTGGAAGTTCTGGCAAAAACAGGAATTGGTCGAGGTCAGCAGCCCGGAAGTCAGCGCTCCAAAATCGGTCAAATATGGCTGGGCCGACAACCCCGACAGCATCAACCTGTACAATAAAGAAGGACTGCCAGCCTCACCTTTCAGTACTGATTAACCAACAATCATCAGCCCTTGTACCTCTCGAACAAGTCAACAAATTCCTTATGGATACCAGGCTTTTCTTCTGAGAGCTCCTTGCTTTCACCAGGGTCTTCTTCGATATTGTAAAGCTCAACCGGGGCTTCCATTCCGTAACGGACGGCCTTCCACTTACCGCGTCGGGCGGCCTGGAATATCTCACCGATAATACCTGAATTTGCATCACCCGCCTGTTTGCCAAACTCCCAATACAGTGTGCGCTCAGCCATTTCATCGGGGTTATCCTGTAACAGGGGCCGAATGGAAACGCCATTGATCCTGGTCCTGGGAACGGAGTTGAGGTCAACACCGGCCAGATCGGCAAAGGTTGGGAATACATCGGCAAAATACCAAGGCGTGCCATCGACCCGGGGCTTGCTGATTCCATCCGGCCAGTACACGATCATCGGCACATGGATACCACCATCGTACACGTCGCGTTTCATGCCCCTGTAGGGTTCAGACGCCCGAAAGAACGTCGGATCACCCCCACCCTCATCATGTGGGCCATTGTCCGAGGTGAAGATGATAATCGTATTATCGGCAATGCCCTTTTCTTCCAATACCTGTTTTATCTGACCAACGTAGTCATCCAGGGCTGTGACCATGCCGGCAAGCGTTGCATGCGGGTTGTCAACCGCTTCCGGGTAATACCAGGCATACTTGTCACTGGGCGTACCGGTTGACATACCGGTGTAGGGTGTTTCGGGGAAATCTTCATACTGACGAACATATTGTTCCGGTGCGGCCAGTTCGCCGTGAGGTGAAGTAAAATTCAGCATCACGAAAAACGGATTGTCGTGCTCCTGGCGGATGTAACTCATTGCTTCGTTGGCAAACAACTCCTGTACGTAGGCGCCTTTTTTGCCACCCTCATTTTCCTCGATACGGATTTTTTGGTTATCACGCCAAAGGTAATATGGATACTGCCGATGCCCCTCTAAAATTCCATACATGCCGTACCAGGTGTCGAACCCCTTGGATAACGGGTCGGTTACACCCATTTGCGAGCCGATCGAGTACTTGCCAAACAGCGCCGTATCGTAGTTGGCGTGCTTCAGTACCTGTGCCATCGTGACGTCAATTTCCTTCAGCTGCACGGTGTTCGAATTGTTCTCCATGAAGCGGCCATCACGACCGGTGAACAACGACACCCTGGAGGGTGAGCACACCGTGTTACCGGAATAGGCCTGGGTAAATAGAATTCCGTTGGCCGCGAGCTGATCGATGTTGGGGGTTTTGATGGGTGTGTCACCATAAGCACCCACCTGGTTATAACCGAGATCATCGGCAAGGATAAAAACAATATTTGGTTTCTCGGAAGCACTGGCATAACCGCTGAGACAGGTTGCAATGACCAGCGCCCACTGAACCAGCCTGGCTGGGGATGCATTTCTCAACCTGCTTGTCAAAAATTGAAAGTTCATACTAACTCCTTTAATGATGCCCACGTTCCAATTGTCTGTGGGTACTGAATATTCAGATCTTTTTTGCTAAATAACCGGGTTTTTTCAGGTTATCTCCTGACTTCAAGCCCCGCGTCTTCGTATATTTCCGCGAAATGTTCATTCACCACGCGGTTGCCGCCATGAACCGCTGACATTGGTGCATTGATGGCTGGCAGATGCTGCTTCAGTCCTCGTTTTATCTCGTCATAACCGACGTCACCGGCCAGGTTTTCCCATTCATCAGGGTCGTTGCTATGGTCGTACAACTCTTCACTGCCATCCGCAAAACGGATGTAACGATAACGGTCGTCGCGAATCGCGTGGTTGTTGTAACCATAAGTTGTAATGGCAACATGCCCCGGGCCCGTGTCAGAGCCTTCAAGCAACGACTTCAGGCTTTTACCTTCGTTGGCGGTGTTGGAAGGCAGCTCAGCCAGGTCAACCAGCGTCGGATAAAGATCGAGAAGACTGACGGCGGTATTGTTCACCTGGCCTATTACGCCACCGGGGCTCTTGATCATAAGGGGCACACGTGATGTCTCTTCCCACAGGCTGTGCTTTGCAAATCGGTTTTTCTCACCGATGTGGTAACCATGGTCACCCCACAGTACGACGATGGTATTGTCTGCATATGAACTGTTTTCCAGGGACTTTAAAACCTCGCCGATATAGTGATCAACAAAACTGACGCTGGCAAGATAAGCCTGCACGATGTTGGGCCACTCACCTGACTCTATCGCCCACTCGGTGGTCGGCATCATCGGCATTTCGTGCAAATCACGGCTGATCTGGGGGATATCATCCTGATCGGCCGGAAGGTAAGGCGGCATGGTCAGTTGATCGGCCGGGTGCAGATCAAACCACTTTTGTGGCGCGTACCACGGCGCGTGAGGGCGGATAAAACCGACCGTCAGGAAAAAGGGTTTGTCATGCTCTTGTTCTAGTTTGTCAATGGCCCACATCGCCGATGTGTAATCGATCATGTCTTCGTCACGCTCCAGATATACACCCCAGTCGGTGTTGGTACGATCACTAACCCAGACAAATTCTTTTTCTGGGTATGGCCCGAAGCCCTTGATGCGCCCCCCATATTCTTCAAAGCTGCCGTCGGGTGCGCCTTCATGAAAGATTTTGCCGACGCCCATCGTCTTGTAACCATGCTGAGCGAAATACTTCGTCAGAAAAGTGATGTTTTCGGTCGCGGGGCTGGCCTGTTGGATGTCCTCATCGCGCAACTGCTCGTAGATACCCGATGTTGATGGCCGCAACCCGGTCATGACACTGGCGCGTGACGGACCGCAGATAGCCGCTGTTGCGTGCGCATTCATAAAGAGCATGCCCTGTGCAGCCAACCTGTCCATGTTGGGCGTTTTGGTATCGGGGTGGCCACCCATGGCGCCGACCCAATCATTCAGGTCATCGACAATAATCATGACAACGTTTTTCTTCTTGGCTCCGGATGTTGCTTCCTCCGGCATCAAAGGCGCATCGCATGCTGTGATGAGCATCAATGCCACACAAGCCATACACATTAATTCAAGTGATGATGCGTATTTCATCAGGGCTGCTCTGATCCCGACCGCAATGGTTCATCGAGTTGCTCTGCCCCGGATTTCATTCGTTTAACCGGTCCGTGATCACCGAGCAGATACATTTCCCTGAAGAGGTTTTTATCAGCCCGGTTGTTGCCGGCGGCGATAATACGGGCATCGGGATGGGCGTTTCGTATCATCGATGTGAGCGCGAACCTGGTTCTCTCTCGTTTGAGCAAAACATCACCTTTCGCGAAACTCTGTCCGCCATCCCTGCTATGCCACCAGGCAACTTCGTCGCCGCCAAGCAACAGGTTTACGTTATGGGGAGATGAAACCGTCATCTCGCCGACGGCCGATACTGGCACCCCGGTGCTGCCCCCGGTCACCCACGCCTGGCCGGTCCAGCGGTAATGGGTGGTTTGTTTGGGGCCACCGTGACGTAGCCCCATTCCCTCGCCTACTTCAAAGGTTACATGGGGATTGCCCGTATCGTCCAGGGTGGTGACTCCGCGCACACTCCACAGATCACCGGTATCGACCACCAATGTCATGAAATCAGCTTGCTCTTTGGTGACAGGTGCAGTGAGCATTTCACCCATGACATTGCGCCAAACATGATCCCGTGTATCCATCACCATGTAATAACCGTTATGGCGCTCGCCGTTATGAATGGCGAGATCCTCCCGGCACAGGTGATAATTATAGACCGCTATGATCTCGTCACCCTGACCCTTTGTGAACCAGGCATACCAGGCATCGTTGATCCCCGGGGTATCGGTGCGGAGCTTGCTTTTGAGGATGGATATTTCCGGCCCGAAACTGCGGCCATTATCGGTGGATCTCTGGTAGACCCAGTTACTGCGATGGGCCCCATGGCGATAAAACAGGTAGATATCGCCATTATCCATTTTCACAAACTGATTGTAGGTGCCAAACGGCGTGATGTTATCCACTACTTCCCACTCGGAAATATCCTGCGGGCGCCTGGTGACCACGTGAATCATCTGACCATCGTGCGTGTCGCCCAGTTCGTTGTTGCCATGACGGGGCAGCCCACCATGACCGCCGAAGACAAGGTGAATATAACCTTCGCCATCCACCACCAGCGCGGGTTTGCCGTGGTTGTCTATCTTGGCGCCCGGTGTCTTGCCAAGAATGCTATCCCCCGCCTTGAACGGTCCCGACCACTTGCCTGTGGCATGCTCATATGAAGCAACATACGGATCCTCAAGCGGCCCCTGGTAGGCCACGTATGTCACACCCTTGTAATATTCACCGGCCGGGTGCTGCATTGTGCTGACCGTATTGCTAAAGCCGTTATTGGTAAAGTAATCAACCGTATCACTTATGCCTGGTTCCGCTTGAGCACTTAACTGGAAACTCGCCAGCAAGGCCAACCCGCTGACCAAAGCGAGGCATCGTGATTTACGATCTGCATTTGTCTGCATTGGCATGTGCTTACTTTTGGGACGATGGGTTCAGGGTAAAACTGAAATCGAGAACACGTAACGGCGTTGGCGCACTGGTCTCTTCAGGGGCATTTTGTACCATGACGGACAAGATGCCATCGTCCTTCCAGCGGTAGAAATCACCAAGCATTTCATTGCCAAATGGGCCAATTTCTGTGTGGATCACCTGCCAGTCGAGCCAGCCTGATTCAGCCGTCGCTGCTGCAATGACCAGGTCACCTGTTTTGAAGTAAATTCCCTTGGCCATTTCTGATGATGCTTGTGGTTTTCCATATACCAGGAAAATATTGTCACCCTTGTCGATGAATATTTTTGGACGACTGCCAGCTACCATTGGCAGCTCCAGGTGGTTCCACTGGCCGTCATTACCTCGCCAATAGTGATGATACCGACGGGCCTCAGCGGGTCCCCAACGATATTCACCGGGTTTACTTCCTGCCGCGGCCAGGGATTCATCACTGCTGTGCCACATCACGACATGGACGCGCCCCTGTGAATCCACCGCCTGTCCATGGGTATTCATCAGCCCGTATTGACGGCCAATTTCTGCAACGATAATGCCGGGTGAGTGCACATAGGGTGGCCTGTCGAGGTCCTGCCCACTGTTGTTCTTCCATGAGCGGCCACCATTGGTGCTGTAGGCATACATCAGGTCGTGATTACCTGCATTATCGTTGCCGTTGTGCTCCCGCCATACCCAGGTGGTGTGCAAGGTTCCATCCGGGGCGTAATCATATCCATTGGTATAGGCGTTTCTTCGTGGGCTCTGGTTGAGCGCATCTTCGTAAATGCCCTCCCTCGAATCGATCTGCCAGTAGTGAGACCAGCTACTGGTGCTTGCATCGTAGTTGACCATCATGTTGTCGCCATTCCCCGAGCCATGCCGGCGATAACGAAATTGCAAACCACCCGAGGGCGTCTGGAAGAAACGTGGATAGGTGACATTCAGGATTTGTTCGTAACTGTCAAAACCCGTCAGGCTGTCCCGTATAGGCGAGAATAAAGATGCCTGCCACTTTGTTTGTTCCGGGTTGGTCGCAACGCCCACCTGTGACACGCGGTAATGAAGGGGGTGTACATGGTGGTCAAACGCCATGTGGATCGTTCCATCACCCGGCGCAATACCAATTGAGATGGTGTTGTGTGCATCATCGTTTTCGTACCTGTAATCATCAAAGCGGATGACTTGCCATTCTCCGAGCGGGAGCTTTCTCCTCGCCAGGCAAACCTGCCGTTTGCTGTCGTAATATCCAAGGTATTGGTAGCCATTGTGGCTGGCAACAGCGTCCTGTTGAAAAGCGTTGCCGTTGATGGACTGGCCGAAGCGCCCATCAATTGTGAGTGCCTGTGGGTCGACTTGCGATTCGGCGATCCTGGTAGCGCTCAATGTTGCGCCCTGGGCGAAGGCACCCAGGGTCATTAGCAACATCAATAGTATTGAGTTCACTGTCGTTACTGGTTTCATCATGATGCCCGTTTGTTTGTGAGAGAACTAATGTGTCACCGCCATGATTGGCCCGGTCGATTGCATTCCGGTGACCTCGTATGGGTAAAACTGATCCTGCTTTTGGAACACGCGGATATTCTGGTAACGACTGCTGCGAGCCCACATGTGACGAAAACCGATACGGCCTTCGCTGACGGGCGGGAAGCCGGAAACATCCCATTCGAAGGCATGTGCCTTGCCCTCACGTTCCGCCGTGAAAGTGAGCCGGTTACCCTCTTTTAAGGCGGTGATGTGGTAAGTTTCACCTGGCTCGAAAAGGTGTACGCTCTCATAGACCGGCTGGATCATGGTGCCGTTCATAAAGCTTTCCTGGTCCTTTGCCGGGTAGCGTCGAGCGGCGACATAGTGCGCCCGTTTCGGCCCGGTGGTTGCATAGGAAATATGCAGTGCATTCATGTTCAGAAAATAGGATTTCATCCACGGCACTTCCCGCTGCTTTGTGGACAGGGAAATGTCCGTTGGTGACTCCTCAGTTCCAAGCCCCGTAGCGTGAATATAAAGTATGTTCACAGACGCGACCTCGGTCATGGAATCAAGTCGCGTGTAGTCGTACTCGATCCTGATGTCACCCGCAAAAACCTGCTTTGTCCAAAGCACCGCATGACTGGCCTGCTCCATCGGCACCGGCCCGGATGTAAACACCAGGCTCCCCTTGTCATATTCCACGGTGGCTTTCAGCCCTTCAACGAACCAATGTTGTTGCCAATCCCCGGTGCCTGGATCGCTGAACACGACTTGCCCGCCATCTTCAAAACCATCCGCCATGGCGCTGTAGCTCAACAACGTGAATAATGCGGTTAGCAGGAACGAAGTGAGCATTGAGGTTGAAGTTAAGGGCCAGAATACGGCGCTGGTACTTAACTCTGACCTCATTTGCCCAATCAATTTCATCAGGTTCAACTATACCCTTACTCAGCGAAAAAGGAGATTGTTACCCCAGCGCCCTGATTCAGGCCTCCAGAACAACAATCTCCTTCTAATACAAAAACCAATCGCTTCTGCGATTATCAACTCTCCAGCAGGTCAGAACCTGTATTGAGCACTGACTGCATAGATACGACCATCCCAATTGGTTCGACCAACCTTCATAGTATTGTCGCCCTTATACTCTTCATAGGTTGTCTCAGTGAGGTTATAAACTCTGAACCCAAGCTGAAGTTTCCGCCAGGCGTTCCAGGTTGCGAGAAAATCCAACTGGCCGCGGGCCTTAACATAACGATCTTCAAGACCGCCAAAACTGCCCGTACCTGTTAGTTTATATTCGTCGCGATAATTATAGGAAAGACGGAAGTTCAGTTTTTCATTTTGCCAGTAGGCAATCAGGTTATAAGACTCCGGTGAAACGCCCGGTAAGAGCTCTGTGTCGCCATCATCATTCTCCGCATCCACGTGTGAGTAGTTGATGAGTCCGCCAAAACCATTCCATGGCGCGGGTAAGAAATCCAGGTTTTGTTGAATTGAGATTTCATAACCATCAAGTGTCACATCATTATCGGAGTTGACATAGCCTTTGATATTCATGTCCCGCAGATAGGTTTCACCGGTATTTTCATTGTAAAAGGGTTCAGAAATGTAGCATTGAACATCCCCACCGCCATTATCAATTAATTCCAATGGGCCGTATCCAAAACCACCGCCATCTTCGGGACAAATACTTTCTATTTCGAATTGTGCCTGAACCTTTTTACGGTACAGCGCGAGGGTTATGGCGCTACCCTTACGGTTATACCACTCAAGTGATAAGTCGTATGATTGAGCTGTATAAGCGTCCAGTTCACTGCCGGGTAAATTGATATTGACCGCCATTTGGCCCTCTGACAAGGTCCCCGAAGGCTTGAATGAAGACAAGGCTGGCCTGACCATGGTTTCCGAGTAGGCCGCACGTACGATCAGGTCTTCCCGCAAATCCATGTTTAAGTTGATGGAAGGCAGCCAGTTGTCATAGTCATTTTTGGCAGTCTCCGGTTGGAAGACACCATTAATGAGCGAGTTGCCATTGCCCGAGTAATCAGTCTCTACATAGCGCACACCGACGTTGCCCCAGATGTTCCTGTTGCCGTTAATCGTCCATCCGAAGTTACCCATCAAATAGAGCGCCATGGTGTCCATTTTTGCGTCAAAATTGCTCGAAATAGTCCGATTTGTAACCTGGTCACCTAATGTCCTTGCAAGGTAACCGGAGAACGGGTTAACCGTTAAACCATTTGGGTTATCAACTGGCTGCATAGCGTCACGGATACCAAAAGCATCCATTGACAGCCAACCATTCTCGTAGGTTAAAAACCCTGGTGCGTTACCGCCAAAGAAGTTAGTGCTGCCCGTATAATGCGGGGCGGTAAAAAATGCACCACTGATGTTTCCAATTTGCGCACCGTTGACTGAATTATTATAGGATTCCAATGCAAAGTCTTCGCTGGTGCCGCGGATACCAAACTTGATGCTTTCCAGGCCTTTAAAATCAAATCGGTAGGTGGCATTCAGATCGTAATTCATGTTTTTCCGATCCCTGTTGTTCGCACCACCGCCAATATAGAAAAACGACCTGTTATCATCGACACCTCTGACATTGATATCGTCAGCTGGTGTACCAGCGAAAGCAAATGGTTGATCCCAGTTCAAACCCTCCCAGCCAGTAATATTGATGTAGTAGTCGTTCATATTGCCTGCACCACTACTCAAGGATCCATCAACACCACCCCTGCCGCCGCTATAAATATATAAACCCTGATACTGCTCCTGGTTAAACTCATTGTAAGAATCAGACAATGACAGATTTCCGTCTACGGTCCAGTTGTCACGCTCCCAAACACCATTAAAGAAAACACCTCGTGCCTCTTCAAGAAACTGAAAAACACGGTTACCAGGGGAGTACCTTGCGTTTTCAAAAGAATACTCAGGAACAACCCATACACCATTGCCATTGTTATCGGCTCCAGCATAGAAAGGGTCTCCGATAGGCGTTATCAATAATCCACCGCGACTCCTGGTATCTATCTGGAGAATTTCCAGGGTGCTGTCATCCATATCACGTTTTGTGTATAACAAGTCAACGCCCAGCTTTAACTCGTCGGTCGGGGCCCACTCCAGCCCACCTACAAAAGACAGCCGATCACCTTCGTTATACTCGGTAAATTGACGCGTATCGCGGTTATACTGAACCGTGTCGCCAGCGGGAATACCCTTTTCTTCTTTCCAGGCTGCCAATCCCGGGAATCGGGATGAAGGCAGGGCCGTATATGCATTGTTCTGAACCGAATCACGACGGAAATTTTGCTCAGACCAGGCGAGTTTGAACGTTACGGCCAACACGTCCGGTATGATGTGCTTGGTACCCCCGAGCACCACACTCGGATCCCAGGAATCATTAAGTTCTTCATAACGGGTTTCAAGTTTCACTGTGAACCCATCTTTCTTTGAAAGCGCTCTGGCGAGCTGTTTATCAACGGTTCCGGCAATGCCACCCTCGGGGATATCAGCCGACGGTGATTTGATAACAGTGACACCGTCAAACACTTGTGCATCAAATGACCCAAACGGATTTTGTTCGGTAGCCGGATTTCCGTTACTTCTCGCCGGTGTTGCAAAACCCTGGCCATTGGCCAGGACTTTAACAAAGCCACCAGGTAAACCACGCAGATTGATTTCTGAAAGACGACGTTCGCCTTCACGATTAATCTGAACACCGGGAATGGCCTGCAACGCCTCACCCAGGTCAAGTGCGGGGAAACTACCGATATCGTCATATGAAAGAGCATCTACGATCGTACTCGAATCCCGCTTGATCTCCAGCGCTTTCTCAAGATTGCGTTTCGTTCCTGTGACAACAACTTCTTCCAGAACCCCTTCGCTGCTAGCATCATCACTATTAGTGCTGGCATCCTGGGCCAGCGCTGCTGTGGCTCCCATTGAAATAACAAGGCAACCCGCTGTACTGCGTATTAGTCTTGCCCATAAATCAGTTCTTAACATTTTGATACTCCCAAACGGTGACTGTGTGACTGCTTCAAATGTTTCTTTATATTTATGCCAGCTGTCGTATTGGTGCCTGTTTCTTATTAGCCATTAAAATGAAGGCAACCAACACAACTCCTGTTCTTAAAGTGAGCGTGACAGCCAAAGGCGGAACTGAATATCACGTTCTTGAGCGTACATTACAACAGTAATGATCATTTATCAACATCTTCGGTCATTTACAATCGCTTTAATGATCTCCTACCAACTTATTTCGACATTTTTTACCAACTAATTGACGATGTTCCTTCATTTAGCGCATTATTCGTCATATGCAATCAGGGGCAGAGAAGAAAACAATGGAAAAAATAGCATTTGTGATGAGATTAAAGCCCGGAAATGAAACCGAGTACAAGAAAAGACACGATGAAATCTGGCCTGAGCTCGTTGAGACCCTGAAACAGGCCGGCGTATCTGATTACTCCATTTTTCTTGAAAAAACCTCCTGCAAACTATTTGCGGTATTGAGAAGGCGCGATAACCACAGCATGGCGCACCTGCCACTGGACCCGATCGTTAAGAAATGGTGGGCCCACATGGCCGATATCATGGAAACGAACACTGACAATAGCCCTGTGGAGGAAACACTGGAACTGGTTTTTCACCTGGATTGATCGAGTGCGTGCATTATGACGAAATATTTAGTGACGCTTCTCCTTACACTGCCTCTATGGTCAGCCGGGCGCACAGATACTGCAAAGCCAGGTCAGCTGGCAGCCGATCATGGCCATATCGACAAACGGTCTTTTGAATACCGCTTTCCAGAAGGACTGCAGCAAACAGCAGACTCGGAAGCCCGGCTGGAACAGTGGTTCCGCGATGCCAAGTTCGGCGCCTTCATTCACTTTGGCATTCCTTCCAAGCTGGCCGGCATTTACCAGGGCAAGGTTTCAGAACACCGCTACGGTGAATGGATCTATTTTGCAGAACGCATTCCGACACAGGAATACCGTAGGCTGGCGACAACATTTGACCCGCTTTACTTCGATGCGGATGCATGGGTCAAAGTCTTCAAGGATGCGGGCATGCGTTACGTGGTTCTCACCTCGAAACATCATGATGGTTTCGCGCTTTTCAAATCATCGGCAAGCTCATTTAACATCGTTGACGCCACCCCGTTCAGACGCGACATCACCAGGGAATTAAGCGAAGCCAGCCATCGCGCAGGCTTAAAATTTGGCGTGTATTACTCGCATGCACAGGACTGGGATGACCCCAACTCCGCTTTTGACAAGCGCTTCACCCAACGGGAAATCCACCCTGAACTGCCTGTAGATTTTCAGCACGACCTGGATCGCTACCTTGAAGAAAAAGCGCTGCCGCAGATCGAGGAATTGGTTAAGAACTATGAGATTGACCTGATCTGGTTCGATACACCCCATGAGATGACCTATGAACGTGCAAAAATGTTTACCGATGTCATACGTCAAAACCGGCCGGACTGCCTGATTAATTCACGCATAATTGAGATGGGTATCGGACGGATGAGCCAGGATATCCTCGACCTGTTTGACTACGTCTCAATCGGCGACAAGGAAGTGCCAGACCGCAAACTGCCGCTCTATTTTGAATCACCCGACAGCGTGAGCTCTTCTTACGGTTACAAGGCGCATGGCAAGTTCTTTTATCATACCGGCAAGGAGCTGATCGATCGCATGGTGCATACCATTGCAGCGGGCGGCAACTACTTACTCAACAGCGGCCCAATGGGCAACGGCCAACTGGACCCGGAAGCGGTTCGACTCTACGGCATTATCGGCGATTGGATGCAAATGAACAGTGAGTCACTGCTCAATACCCGCGCCAACCCATTTGCCAACCGCCCGGACTGGGGTGACATCACCGTGAACAAGACGGGCAATACACTTTACCTGCATGTACTCGAATGGCCGCAAACAGGCTTTCTGGAACTTAACGGTATTGATAGCCATGTCACATCGGCGACCTATCTCGCAACCGGCGCAGAAGCGGAACATGTGCAAGCGGGTGATGTGGTGACCTTAACACTGCCATCAGAGCCAATAGATCAATATGACTCGGTAATTAAGTTAAATGTTACGCGCTAATGATCAAATTTTCTTTATTGATAGATCGTATATGATCATATACAATCATTATCAATCATAAATAAACGCTATTAATGCAATTGTGTGGTCACATGTAACCAGGTACGCCGTTTCGATCTGGCAACACTGAGACCATAATAATTACCAAGTATTAAACCGGCCAGGGAAACTTTCACATGAATGAAGGAATAAAATCGTCACTGATTGCCGAGGAAAACACCAGGCATGCTGATGCACTCCAGCACGACTACGATGCCTTGGGTGAAACCCTTTCACGCAATGGGTTGGATATCGAACAGCTAACCAAACATGCAGAGGCATTTGAAGTCACAGTGCCTTCCTGGGGTGTTGGAACAGGTGGGACACGCTTTGCGCGCTTCCCGGGTGTGGGCGAGCCACGCAATATTTTTGAAAAGGTGGAAGACTGCGCCGTCATCAACCAGTTAAGCCGGTGCACATCGCGTGTGTCACCGCACTTCCCATGGGACCGGGTCGATGACTTTTCCGAACTCAGGCAACACGCAGACCGGTTCGGACTGTCCTGGGATTCGGTAAACTCCAATACGTTCCAGGACCAACCCGGCCAGGAGCACTCTTACAAGTACGGTAGTTTGAGCCATACATCGCAGGCCGTCCGCGACCAGGCGGTCGCCCACAACCTGGAATGCATTGAATATGGCCTGGAGCTCGGCTCAACGATCATCACTGTCTGGATTGCCGATGGTTCAAACCATGCTGGTCAGCAACACTTCCAGCGAGCCTTCGAACGCTACCTGGACAGCGCCCGTGTGATCTATGCTGCCCTGCCCGACCAATGGCAAATGCACCTCGAGCACAAGATGTTCGAACCTGCCTTTTACTCCACTGTCATCCAGGATTGGGGCAGCAGCATACTTGCAGCGATGGAACTCGGAGAGAAAGCCAAATCACTGGTCGACCTGGGTCATCACGCACCCAATGTGAATATCGAAATGATCGTCTCCAGGCTGATTCAGTTCGGTAAATTGGGGGGCTTTCATTTCAATGACAGCAAATACGGTGATGATGATCTTGATGCTGGCTCCCTGCACCCCTATCAGCAGTTCCTGATCTTTAACGAATTGAGCGACGCTGCCTACCGCAAGGTTAAGGGGTTTAACCCAAGCTACATGCTGGACCAGTCACATAATGTCACTGATCCGGTCGAAAGCCTTGTCAACTCAGCAATTGAAGTTCAACGCTCGTATATCAAGTCATTAATTGTCGACCGGGAGGCTTTGTATGCTTACCAGGATGCCAATGACGCACTGATGGCCTCCAATACTCTGAAAGCAGCCTTCAATATTGATGTTTCCCCTATCCTGGCGATGGCGCGTTACAGAAATAGCGGTGCAATTGATCCGATAGCCACGTTCCGATCGTCTAATTACCGTCAAAAAGTGGCCAGGATACGTCCGTCGACCGGCACTGGTGGATCCGGAATCGTTTGAAGAATCGCAACGGCATCGGATTGAGAATAGAAAACATCACATTGACAATTACACTCAAACACTCGAAGGGGGCATTTTGAAAGCGCAAATAGACATATTAGTCAATCTGTGCCGTCGATATGGCACGTCGAATTTCGTAAGTGGTGGCGGTGGCAATGTTTCCTGGAAGAACCAGGATGTTCTCTGGATCAAGGCATCGGGCACCTACCTGGCCGAGGCCGATGAAACCACACTGGTGGCGGTTAACCGTAACCGGCTTGGAGACCTTTATCGATCCCAGACACCTCAGGACCCTGCTGAGCGTGAGGCCTGGGCAAAGCAAATTGTTCAGCACGCCGTAGAAGATAGCCTGTCGCCCGGGCGCCCCTCGGTTGAAACGCCTTTGCACGACCTGTTTGAGGCCGCATATGTTGTCCACACGCACCCACCACTGATCAATGGTCTTGCTTGCGCACAAAATGCAGTATCTGCCTGCAATGACCTCTTCCCCATGGCGTTGTGGGTTCCTTACGTCGATCCCGGTGTCACGCTCTGCCTGCAGGTCAGACGACAATTCGAAGACTACTTTTCAGAGCACGGACGCGAGCCGTCAATCATTATCATGCAAAACCACGGCCTGGTTGTAGCCGCTGATCAATTGTCTGAAATTGACCTTATTCATGAGCGTGTTTTCAAAACACTCGAGGATACTTACAAAAATGCGGGCCTCTCCACTAACTTCCCGGATTTTGTAACGGAAGAGCTAAGCGTCTCGCCTGTGACCGAGCCAGTCGCACAAGCCGGCTCGGGACAGGTGATTATGAAATGTACCGGGATTGATCCCGCACCTGGCCCATTAACGCCTGACCATGTTGTATACAGCGGTGTTGAAGCAATGAGCATGGTTAATGACAATGCCCTGAATACCTATCGCGAGAGATTCGGTTCTGACCCGCGGTTGTTTATCCATGCAGGAGAGCTGTATGCCCAGGGAGCGTCCCATACCCAGGTGAAAGTCGCCTGTGACCTGGCTGCTGATGGTGCTTTTGTTTTACGTCTGACCGAAGCCTTCGGCGGTGCGAAATTCATGACTGAAGAGCAATGGCGGTTCGTAATCAACTGGGAAGCAGAGTCTTATCGACAGTCTGTCACCGAGAGTTATGACGCAAAAGTGGTGGATCATTCTCCAATCCAATCTGACCCGGACTCAGCAGCTTGATGGAATTTTCTTTTTTGCTTTAATTTGACTTTCATCACCAGGGTAATAATTGTTTTACCTATTTTTCAACGGCGGGCCGGACACGAACTGCACGCCAGCTTGTCAGCGCAGATGACCAGACGTCTTTATCCTGAGGCAGGTATTCGAGGGATTCGTCAGAGAACGAATTGCGTACAATCGCACGGCCCTCCTGTAGTGACTGGATATCACCCATCGCCAGCATTTGCATCATCAGGTTGCCAATGGCCGTAGCTTCGATGGGCCCGGTGATCACTTTTCGACCAGTCGCATTGGCCGCCAGTTGATTCAATAGACGATCCTGACAGCCACCACCAACAATGCGCAGGGTGTTGAGTGACTGTGAAGAAAGCTCCTCCAAAGATTCGTAAACACTCGCATACAGTAATGCCAACCCTTCGTAGGCGGCGCGCAGTATCTCCGCATGTTTTTCGGGGCGGCCCTGGCCCGTCCGCTCACAATAGTCCTGAATTCGTCCGGGCATGTCACCGGGAGTATTGAACAGGCTGTCACTCGGGTCGATGAAGAACTCGAAAGGTTTGGCTTCCATCGCCATCTGCTCCATTGCAGCCCATGAGTAATCAAAGCCCTTTTCGTTCCACACCCGACGTAGTTCCTGAATAATCCACAACCCCGACATATTCTTAAGGAATCGGATGGTATTGCAGACACCCACTTCGTTTGTAAAATTAGCCTCCAGTGAAGCATCGCTGATGACCGGTTCCGACAACTCGGTACCGAGTAAGGACCAGGTGCCGGAGCTGAGAAATGCACACTGCTCGCCGGCCTCTATCGGGACCGCGGCAAACGCACTGGCCGTATCATGACTGCCCACATTTACAACAGGCAACCCGTCTGTATAGCCCAGCACTGTGCCGGGGTCGACAAGTTCGGCAAAAAGATCCGTACGGATGCCCAGTTTTTCGAGCATGTCATACGCCCAATCATTGGTCACAGGGTTATAGAACTGCGAGGTGCTGGCAATACTGCGATTGGCCGCCATCTTTCCGGTTAGCCAATAGTTCAGCAAGTCCGGCGAAAACAACATTTTGGATGCGGCCCGATATTGAAATGCGTCCCGCAATGCCAGTTCCATCAGTTGATAAAGGGTATTGAGCTCCATGAACTGGATACCGGTCTGGGCAAATACCTCGGCCTTTGGAACACGCTCGAATACTTTGTCTAACATACCAACCGTGCGCTCGTCACGATAGTGGACCGGGTTACGTAACATCTTCCCATTGACGTCGAGCAGGCCAAAATCCACACCCCAGGTGTCAATACCCATTGATATGAGTTTGTCGCCGTAGGTCTTCCTCGCCAAGGCTATACCTTCCTTGATATGGCGAAAGAGGTGGACAAAATCCCAATAAAGCGTGCCACTAATTTCCGTGGGCCCATTCCAGAAACGGTTCATTTCTGTGAGTGCCAGCTTTCCATTGTCCAGTGTGCCGACTATGGTGCGCCCGCCTGAGGCACCGAGGTCAACTGCGAGATAATGCTTAACCATAGAGGTAACTCCAACCAGTTCGCGTCATGAGCAACAGCCTGCTATTGTCGCTGATATGCTCAAAGACTTCCTTCAATAATTGGATGTTAATCGAGATCAACAGAGCTTAATCCTGCGCTGCAAAAGTACAAACCCGATAAGCAAGAAAAGCCATCAGGATAGACCCTGGTGACAGCGCTGAATGATATTCAACGCCACGTGTTATTTCGGATGCGCATAGCAGCCACTGGTCAGACTCCTGCTGAAAGCAGCGTGGATCAGAGCAACGAAATCGTAACAGCCATTGCTGCAGAATTGAGCGGTCGATGAGCTTTTGGGTGGCTGTTTGGTATAGATGAAGTCACTCGTTTGTCATGCGGGTCACCTCACCCACCACTTCATGTCATAGATAACCGGGTGTTCTGAATCATTTGCTCCACTGCCAGAGAGCCCATAGTATTAAATGGCTACTCAAATAAAGGGTTGGGTAAGACTGTGAGCTGAAAGGGGCTGCCGGCAAGCAGGACCCCGTTCAAAAAGATGCTGAGCTGATTTGGACAGGTCAATGTTGACGCACAGGCGGGTGAGGTAGCAGAGGTTTTGCCTGTGAACGCGGTGAACGTCCACCGGCTCACACCGTTCCCCTCAAAGGAGCTGTCAGGTGAAATGCCCGGGTTCAATTCCAGCGACAAAACGAATGGATCGATCCCGTTGTTAAGCTGATTAAACCTCGCCCGGTTCCCGAATTCATCACGGGCGATCAGGTACAGCGAATTGGGAACACCCGCAACAAAATCCGGGATAGGCCCGAAAACGGTCGAGTTTATTGGCGAAGCAGGGCCAGCCAAAATCGTCAGCGGATAACCCTCTAATTTTCCGACCAGCACCGGCGGTCCGCCAAGCTCGATTACGTGAACCCGCAATGTGTAATCGGCTGCGACGGCAATGTTATAACTGCAGCGAAACTGAAGCCCGTTTGGAACACAATCAGATGTATTGATGGTACCGCTATGGAGAGCATCTACCTCGCCCGATCTGTTTCCGGAATAAGTGGCACCGACCTCATACCGTGAGGGGTTTGGTGACAGCATGTTTCCATATTCATCGCGCAGGTCGACCAGGAAATAACCGGTCTCACCGGCCAAAACCGCAGCAGGAGTCGGCAATCCCGTAACAAACGAGTTAGCGCCACTGACGCTACCAGGATCGATCCGCACGCTGAAACCCGGACCAGAACTTGTAATGTCCGCTGGCAAGATGGAGTCCCTGAAAATACGAACCGTGTATTCACCAGCAACCTCCGGAGTAAAGCTGACGTCGTATTGCCCGGGGACACCGGAA
>JBFFWN010000042.1:0-18593 GCA_041570235.1 Lysobacterales bacterium
GCTCGGCAGTCTGCTGTACTGGTGGTCCTCGTCGCGGCACAAACAGGCGGGAGAAGGCTGAAAAAACAGCTTTTGACCGGCCCATCAGGCTGTGTAAACTAGCTGTCCGTGACCTTGAGACCATCCGCTGCAAATGAATAAAATATCATTTGTTTTACGCCCATCGGCAATGGCGCTGTGAATTCCCGGATACCAACTGATGATTGAAGCATCCATTATTGTCGCCATTACGGCAGCCGCGTTTATTGGCACCAACCTGGATAACCTGATCCTGCTGGTTACTTTCCACTCCCGTTTCCGGCATCAATCACACACGGTTACAGCCGGATATATGTCAGGTATGCTATTGGTATCTCTCATATTTTATACGATTGGAAAAGGTGGGGATTTTATCCCCGTTAATTACCTTGGATGGTTTGGCTTCATCCCCATGACACTTGGCATCGTGGGTCTGATTCAGTTGTTCCGCCCACATACAACTGATAGCGCCACGCAATTGGTAACGGATCAACAGAAAAAGACCCTTTTCTTCGCCGTCCTGATGACACAACTGAGCAATGGCGCCGATACCATTATTACATTTTCAGTATTACTGGCAGATTCCACCAATACATTTGATTACATTATTGTTCCGGCTTTCCTGGCCATGGCGTTGCTGTTTTCCACCCTCGCCAGGTATGCACTCAGGCATCAGGGGCTCAGTCGATTGCTGGATCGTTTCGGTCGCTATTTAACACCCTTCATCCTGATCATGGTCGGCTGGTATATCCTCAGTGATACGGCCACGGACCTGGTTGGATAGCGTTAAAAAACCTCAAAAATACCAGGCCAGCTGCATAAAAAATGATGGGCCGGTGGATAGATAAACATCCGGTTCCAAGGAGTCGATGCCGCCATATTCGCTGCCATCGGGGCCCAGCGGCACATTCAGCGCAGCCAGCAGGTTTACGTCCTGCTTCCAGTTATAGGCAATGACCAGTTGCGCCAGGGCTGATGGATCCCCCAGGTTTACAAACACATTGGGTGTCAGGTTCAATAATGGATGTAACTCCAGGGTTACAGATACGCCGAGGTAATGCCGGCCCAGGTTGAACAATTCGCCACGCGCCAGGCGTTTTAACAACTCCGGATTGAACGCCAATTCAGCGGGCGAATATTCACTATGTGGCTGGCCAAAACCATTATAAAAATATTCGAGAAAACCGCTCCAGTTTTTGCCTTTGATGACACCTGAATAACTGGCGCCTGCAACCCCTGACCAGGTATTGGCGTCGTCGGTTTTGGTCCAGACCAGGTCACCTCGCCAGACTGCACCGCCAATGTCGGTGCTAAATCCGAGCCCCAGTAAGTCATCTCCATAATGCCCTGCCGCCAACAGGTCGTACTCACTGCTGTTGATAAATCCATGATACTTGACCGCCAGCGACGACTGATCTGTTGCTACTTCACCACTGGCACGGTCACGGCGAACCACACCGACACTTTGCACATCACTGCCGTCGGCCAACAGGTATTGTCCATACAGCATGTCGTCACCGCTCTTGTATTCCTTGTCCACGGCAGAAGGGTCGAACGGATTGAGGATGTCCATGGGCGTAAACAGCAGGCCATTACCCCAGCTGATCGCCTGGCGGCCGAAACGGATCACTGCCCTGTCGCCGGTATAGCCGATATTGAGGCGGTCAAGGCGCAGAAGTGTGGCGTTTTTGCCTTCATTGTGTAACTCATGGGTCAGGTCAAACCAGCGTCTGTCATCATTAATAACCGATGACCCGGCAGCGCCCGGGCCTTCTAATTGTCGAAAGGCATTCAAGCTGCCGGAATGCACCGCGATAAACTGCGGGTGCGCATTAAAACCCCAACGCTCGGAACGGGCCGACAGGCTCAGCCTTGTCTCCAGGCCATGATCAATTAACTCCTTGCCGTCAAACGCTCGCAGTACACTGTTACCTGGTATCGATGTAAACATAAACTGGTACTTGGCATGTCCGCCCACCGACCAAATGTCCTCCTGAGCAAGACTTGTTGACATGCAGACAATACAAAACATCCAGGCCAGGCAGACCTGAAACCTGGTATGGGAAGAGCATATGGCGAAAGACCGGATGGCGAAAGACCGGACAGGCATAACAGTGGAACTCTGGCGGATGGAATACCTGGAAGTCCGGACAGGCATGACCGTCATCAAGCCGTCCGGCGCAGCTCGTCCCTGATGACTCGCCCGTCCTCCATGTCGATCCGACGCTCAGCCCACTGCATGACGCGCTGGTCATGCGTTGCGATCAGGAAGGTGACATCATGCGACCGGTTCAGCTCCCGGAAGTGGCTCATCAGGTTTTCCATGCTGCGGGAATCAAGGTTGGCCGTAGGTTCGTCGGCGAGCACCAGTTTGGGCTGGCTGACAATGGCACGTGCCACGGCCACCCGCTGTTGTTGCCCACCTGAAAGCTGTGCCGGCCGCCGGTTCTCCATTCCCTCGAGACCCACCTCTTCCAGGATTTTATGCGAACGCTGTCTTCTTTCATGTGCAGGAACGCCCTGCACCTGCATGACGAACTCGACATTTTCCTGAGCGCTGAGCACCGGTATCAGGTTGTAGGCCTGGAACACAAAGCCGATATGGTGAAGACGCAGGTCAGCCAATGCGGCTTTACCAAGCAGGTCCACCCTTTCCCCATTGATGCTGATTTCGCCACTGTCAAGCGAATCCAGTCCGCCAATGGCATTGAGCAAAGTTGTTTTGCCCGAACCGGATGGTCCGGACAGGCAGATAAACGAACCCTGATCAATGTCGAGGCTGACATGATCGAGTCCCTTGATCACGGCATCACCCTGGGGGTAGAACTTGCACATCTCCTTGCATTTAATGGCTGACATTTTTATAACCTCAATTCACGTTCAACTTCAGTTACAGGTTTCCGACGGCAACCTTCATCAGGCTTTGGTAAGCGCCTCCACCGGCCGGTATTGCGCGGCGTGCCATGCCGGCAGGGAACTTGTCAAAATACCGAGCACAATCACCACGATATTGGCCAGCAACAGGTCCGGCCATAGCAAAACAGGGTACAGAACACTGGAAGCGCCCATCATTTCCATGCCCTGCGAGACCACAGAAATATCGATGCCGTCTTTTAGCGGTATAACCGTCGCAACGGCAAGCAGGTTGCCGAGCAGCAAACCCAGCGACAACAGGATCAGGGATTCAAGCAGAATTTGAAAAACGATAGCCGAAGGCCGCATGCCCAGCGCCTGCATCAGGCCAATTTCCCTGACCCGCTCAAAAACGGCCATCATCAGCGTATTGACGAGGCCAAATGAAAGCGCCAGGAATATCACTACCATCCAGACCAGCACAAAGCCGTTCATGACCTCCATCATCGTGGCCAGGTAGGGGTCAAGCTCTAACCAACTGAGAACTTCCAGTTCATCCGGCGCCACGGAACGGATTTGTGAGACAAGCCTTTCAGGGGATTGATAATCAAAGCCCAAAACCGCTATTTCTGATATATCCGAACCGATGCCCAGCATCTGCTGCACCACACCGATGCCCGCATAGACCACGTTATCTTCGATGCTTTCCAACTCAGCCCTGTAGATACCGACGAT
Source organism: Lysobacterales bacterium (assembly GCA_041570235.1). Taxonomy (GTDB): domain Bacteria; phylum Pseudomonadota; class Gammaproteobacteria; order Xanthomonadales; family SZUA-36; genus SZUA-36. The sequence goes on from JBFFWN010000042.1 coordinate 3,607, forward strand.
TCTGAAACCACGTTCGGCAATATCATTATCGGGGCCCTGGCTCATCACCACGACCCGCTTACCCAGGCGGGTTTCAAGGCGCTCCATCAGCTTTCTGCCAATGACGATACCCTGGTCATCGACCCCATTTAAGAAACGCCCTTCAAAGACCTTGGATCGGTCGAAACCCAGCGCGATCTCACCTTCATCATCAACACCCAACAGGGTAATGCCACGGTTGTCGTACTCACTGGAAATCATGGCCGGAACTTTTACCCGGCCGGTCCAGGCCTTGACCTGCTGTCCCCTGAGAACATTCAACAGAACATCACCAGGAGCAGAGAGACAATAATTAACCGACGGGTCATCACGGTAACCGTGGGCATGCACCTGCACATGACCGGGTAGCGCCCTGATGCCCTGCTTGACCATGTCATCGACCATGCCCCTCATCAGAGCCGTCAGGAAAATCATCGCCCAGACACCCACGGCGATCGCCAGCAGCATGATCAGGGTGCGGCGGTAATTGCGCCACAGGTTTCGCCACGCCATGGTTGAGCTGACTTTCACCGCCAGTGCCATCAGACCGACCTCATCGCCTCTACAGGCCTCAAGCGGTAGAGCTTCATGGCCGGGTACAGCGCGGCCAGAACACAAAATACCAGCACGACCGATGGCCCAAGGAACAGGCCCAGCGGACCCAGGGACGGATAAATGACGGAAGGCAGGTTAAATTTTGCCCCCATTTCATCCATGCCGGGATAAGCAAAACCGGTATGTGCATAATATGCGGTGACCAGGAAGCCAAGGAACATACCGATCAGAAACCCCAACAGCGCCATCATCAGGGTTTCCAGCAGCACCAGCGACATCAGCTTGCGGGGGCGGATGCCCAGCGCCATGATCATTCCGAACTCACGGGTCCGCTCCAGCACCGACATCAGTTGTGTGTTCAGAACACTGAACGCCACCAGTATGATCAGGACACCATACATGAACCAAGCGCTGGTCATGTCCGCCTGGATGGCCTGTTTGAGTCCGGGCATCAGTTCTTCCCAATCGAGCGCCACCAGGCCATTGTGCTCCGCAATGACGGGCCCGAGTGCAGCAAGCGTTGCAGGAACGGAATCGAGTTCATCTGCCGCGAGCGCAATCACATGACCGCTGCCGCGCATCGCAAAAGCTTCCTGAAAATAACCCAGCGGTACCTCGGCAAGGCCCCTGTCGAGGTCCTGTGAGCCGGAATGAAACACGCCCACCACGGTTAGGACGCCGGCCGCAAATGATCCGTCCCTGCCGCTGCCCAGGAAGGTCAGTTCATCCCCCACACCTGCCTTGAGGTTGCGCGCCATGACACTTCCAATGACGATTTCCGCGGCGCCGGTATCATCCAGGTAACGTCCATGCTTCACCAGGCCCGGAATCGTTGAAACACCGCCCTCGTGACCGGGCTGGACACCCAGCAACTGTGCTCCAAAGGAACGCTCCTCACTCGATACCAGCACGAAGGCTGAGGCACGGGCAGCGACGTTGACGCCCTTGACCCTCTGACGGATAGCGCCCGCCAGGTGATCAATGCCGGCTATGACCTGTCGCATTTTCTGTTCATCGAGGTAACCGTCCATCTGCACCTGCACCTGGCCGCTGAGCATGCGAAGGCTGTTATTGATCATCATCTCGTAGGAACCGAACTGCAGGGAGATCATGAAAACCAGCAATACATTGGAAAAAATCATCGCCAACGCCGTAAGCCAGGTACGGCGTTTGTGACGCCAGATGTTGCGCCATGCAAGGCGGAAGCTGAGTCCCACCGCATTTGACTGGCGCTGAGTGGAAGCCATGACCAGCTATTGCCTGGGATTTCTCAGGTTTGAAAGCGTAAAAACCCCGTCGGGCAAAGCGATATCAAATTCAATCGCGGAGACCGTCATTTCGGTCCACTCATCCGGAGTGTCCACTTTGCCCATACGTATTACGCGAGCCACGGCGCGACCGCCCATCTGCGCGATGTCACGGGTCAACAGGGTTTTCACCAGCCTGCCGTCCTGGTCCCAGTACTGCTGCTCAAGCAGCACGTAATCCTCACGGATTCTCAGCACTTCCCTGCCCCACACAATCGCTGCGTCGTCATGAGGAATGGCCTCGACAACATAAACGGTATGTTCGTCCTGCTGTGTTTGACCGATCAGGCTGTGCTCGTACTGATCGAGAATATCGGTGGATTTGCTGATGTCCTTGTTGGAAAAATCACTGCCCATCCAGCCCTGGTTCATCATCGACGATGGAATCTTGATAATGCGGTTAATCTTTGGTGAATATGTCCACATCTCGCGGTCTTTCAACAGTGTCCCGTTTCCGGCGTCCTTTCTCGGTTCAATAATGCGAATCAACGACTGGCTGTCGCCTTCGCTCCAGCCGCGCATCGTCATCGAGCGTTGCCAGTCGGGACGGTGTATGGTCATGGTCATTTCGGAATAGGAGGTTTGCCCGCGCCAGTGGTCCATGGCGGCCTGGACAATCGCCCTGGCATCAGCAGAATCCTGCGCGGCAAACCCATAGGAGAAAGCATAAAGTGAGAAGAACAGAACCGTGACCGTGTGAAACACGGCGTTAATGGTGAGGTTTGTCAAACGGAACATTAAAACCACCCTCCCAAGTGACATTGCAGCAACATTTCGCGACCTGACCGGGTGCTTTTAGGCTAACACAAGTGAGCGGTTAAATGGGTGATTAACGCTTGTTTAACGGCAAAAAGGTATGATTTACCCATGGGTAGATCCGAATACAACACCGGGCATTTTCGCACGGGAGGAAAGACCGCCATCTGGGTGTCCTTCTTGCTTGCGGTCAGCCTGCACGCGGTGTTTTTTCTGCTGCCGCTGTTACCGGAAACACCCAAACCCGGGGTGAGTGAAGTCCGGATAGACCTGCAGTTTTCCAAGGTGTCACCAGCGCCGACTGAATCCATTGAGCCGCTTGCCGTAACAGTTCCCAAAATGCCCGCCCCGCAACCGGAAGCAACACTTGAAACTGAACCGGTACCTGAAAACGAAGCTGATGAAAACGAACCTGACAGGCAGGTTGCAGAAATACCCAAAGAGCAGGACATCGCAAATCCTGCTCGGGAAAACATTGCGCCTGCCTCGCCCGGCGGACGCACAGCCCTGGAACAATTGGATGACCTCGAAAAAGAACTCCTGACCCGGGCGCTGCTCACCCGTCAATTCATTAAAGAAGAATCGATGACCGAGCAGTTATTCGGCAGACCACTGGTGACCAACGAAGCCGATCCGGTTGCAAACTTTCAAGTCCCCGTCCGGACCAGCATGATCACGCTGCTGGACAAACCAATGCCCGATCTTCCGTTTGCCTACCAGGAAGGTCTGGTTCATTTTGCTTACGACCCGGGGGTCAGGGGTGATCTGCAACGCTTCTGGGATGTGATCACGCCCGAGATAGCCTTTCGAACCAAGTATGGCACCGAGGTTCGTTGCATCTGGATACTGATTCTTGGAGGATGCGCCTGGAAGTAGCAGAATGGCCAGTCAATCAATATTGACAACCGAATTCCTTACCAGCAATCAGCCATTGTGCCTGTCTTTGTTCTTTGACCCGTATGCATCAATGTCATCGTACCGCAGGGATCTTTATCCTGACCTGTTTTCGGTGCTGCCTGGATAGTCCAGGCCGTTGCGGTTGGTTCAACAGTAAAAGTGTAGGTATAAAAATCGGTATTGGCGGGCAATGTAACCGTAGCGTAGCTATTTGTCTGCGTGAAAACACGTTCAGCGGTATTCGCAAATTCCATCAAGTCAACCTGTGCATCTGCGCGCCGTGATTTTCTGACACTGTCCTGATAATTCGGCAAAGCGAGTGCAACCAATATCGCCACAATTGCAATCGTGATCAGTATTTCAATGAGGCTAAACCCCGAACGCTTATCACCTTGATATTTCAACATTGTCATCAGTGTATCACTCCATATGCTGCTTAGCGAACGATGCAACACTAGCGCAGATCAGGTTAAATACCACTTATATAACTTTAATGTTAACAAAAATCTCTGCGATTTTCGCTTTATCATCATGGTTTGCCAAACATTTTATCCGGCATAGCCAGATCATCTTATGTAGCAGTTTCTCAGTCTGTGGTTATAATGGTGAAATTCTGCGTTTTAGCAGTGGCCGGACACCACCGTCAGGATGACGGCAAGCAGGACCAAAGGACGTGGCAAAAAACCATCCAATGCCATCAAAGCAAGTATCAAGGTGCGCCATGCCGCGTATTCCCGGAATATTGCCTGCATGGGTTTCATTGTTGCTTTTCGCCCTGCTGATCCAGGCCTGCAGCGTCTTCACTCTTATCAACCCTGACCCCGAAGCCGTTCCCGGGCAGCAACAAAACATCAGGGAAGCTAACAGCGACCTATCCTCACTTGCGCAGGTAGACAGCGTCGTCAAGCTGAACAACCGTTGGTTATCCGCTCAGGTCAGCGACATCCTTTTATCGGAAGCCGAAAAATCCAGCAACATTCATTTTGACCGGCTTAAAGTAAATTTTTCGAGTCAGCTGATCTCATTGGATGCGGACATTGATGTTTCTGATGATCACGGAAATGTGATTTCAACTTCAGTTAAGGGCGGCATTTATTTATATATCAACCACCCGCACCTGGTCTGGTCGCTGCGGTTGGATCAACTTGTGATCAATAACAGGGATTTCGCTTTTGAAGATGGCCAATATGCAGAGCCGTTACCTGAGCTCACGTCTGAGATTTTACGCAGACTCAATGAGGACTTTCTGCAACATCTGAAGCACAACGACCGTAACCGCATTGCACTCGATATGGCGCCCCTGGGTGAAATCCAGGTGGGCGCAACGGTATCGGATTTGAGTAGCTCGGCCGCCCGTCATACCGAGCCGTTGCGGGGCTTTTTTATCACGGCAGGCAGCGCCCAGCTGATCGAAAACGACTACACCAGGTTTGCACTGGACCTGGTTTATATCCCCGGCATTTCAACCTGTCCGGCGGACGTGAGCGTATCCAGGTCGAACTTTGCCAGTGAGATTGAATCCCGTGAACCCGTGAAAACGCGCGATGACGCAATGAAGGCTGATGATATCAAGTATTTTTTTACGGAGATATCCGGTGCAACAAGCGATATGACGATCATTCATTTCTGGTATGCAAACGGCCGGGCAGTTGCAGTTGAAGAATTGGCAGTGGGCGCCAGTGAACGCTGGCGCACCTGGTCGTCGGGCGGAACCGGATATGCCGCCGGGGACCGTCTGCAGGTACTGGTGGTCGAAAAGGAGAGCGGTTGTATCCTGCAATCGAAGGGCATTCGCCTGCCAGCCGCTGAAGCATCGTCTGCTGAAACATTTTCTTTAAAACAGGCATTCAGTCAGCTTCAGGATGAATTCAGCCTGCGCACAAACGCTTTGTCGACGGATCAGTACAAATCGCCCATTGCGGTAATCAATACCCGCAGGTCTTTTTTGCAAGAGGCCATCGAAGGCGCCCTGTCGGATATAAGCATCCAGGCCAGGTTTGACCCCACCAGCATGACCACCTTCAAAAAAACAGCCAGGCTGGCGGCCTTTGAGCTGGCGGATATCAGTTGCGAAACCCGGGACTGCCCACCGGCAAAGATCTGCAAAACCAATATAAGCCATTGCAAACGCTTTCGTGACACCCGAGACTGTACCTCCTGCCTGTTTCGCAACCCTCTGAACAATCGCTGTGTCAGTGAGACCACGGACCCTGTATGCGAGGCCTCCAGAGATCGCCAAAATGCCCGCTTCGAAGCCGAGCGTGACGCGTGCATCGCAGATGCCGAAACAGCCAAACAGGAGTGCGATTATTTAAACAGCCAGGCCAGCCGAAGTTGTCAGATAGAAGCAGGTTTTGCCGACGATGCCTGTGATTCGATCAAATCCAGCATCAAAAACCTCGAATCCGGTGCAGCGCTGGCCTTTATAAACTCGAACGCGAAACCCGAGGGAAATCTTGCAGTCAACTTCTCAAATTTTCGCATTGAAGGGGACTTTGAAAAAATTAAAGTGGATATGTCTCTTGCTTCCAACCTGCAGATTACCGGCAATCTGAATTTCAGTCCGGCATCCATAGCCCGCCCCCTGGCAACATGTATTGCCGGTTGGAGCGCACCGTTTAAAAGCAGGTTTACCAACACACCTTCCCTCAGTAATCTGCAAAGTTCTATTGAGCAACAGGACAACACCCTGGTTGCTGCCTGGTCAGGTTTTGGCATGACCATCGATACCCGTCCATCACCTCTGGAGTCGGTACTCGTGGGTAATCCGCAATTACTGGCCAATTGCAAAATCGGACTGACGGTCGACAAGGTTGAGAGGGCGATTGGCGGTGATGAATCGGGATATTTTCGTGGCCAATTCGAACTGGAGATACAACCATTACCCACCAGGATGTACCTTGCACCGGCTTCTATAAAACACGGGGACAAGGTCTTGAGTGCGAGGGCGGAATTGTCTGCTGAAAAGCTCAGCTATATGTTTGAACCATGAGAAAGGGCCACCGCTTCAACATCCTTATGAAGCGGTGACAATACTCTCACTCCATACGGTTGTCTGACCCTAAAACCCGGTGTTTGCGTCCTTGCTTGCACAGGGATCAGTTACATTCAGTAACCGCCAGCCTTCCCAACTACCTGCCTGTCGTCGTCGCCACGATAACGACATACAGGCAGCGGGCCGGCTGTCTACGAGACTATGAAACACTTGGGAAGTCAGCAAGGGGTTTACTGAGGTAGTGTTCATGAACCTCGGGGGTATCTTACCGCTGACACCTAAACAAATATTGAAGCAAAGATGAACCTAGATTAAATTTTCAATGAAATACTGTTTATGCGCCCTGGCGCGGTCATGGATGCCAGCCGTAGAACCCGGGGCGGGAGGATTTTAACGACTATCTCTTTGCATCACTCAAATTTAACCGATAACCCAGGCCGCGGACGGTTTCGATCATTGAGGCTTTGCTACTGTCATCGATTTTTTTGCGCAATTTTCCAATATAAACATCAACAACATTGGTTAAAGGGTCCATGTTCAGGCCCCATACATTGCTGAGTATTCGTTCACGGCTGAATAAGGTTCCGGGGTGACTCATCAGCAGCTCGATTATGGCCAGCTCCTTGGCTGTCATATTGACCTCTTTTCCATTTACCGAGAACCGCAGCGATTGCCGGTCAAAGGCCATCGGACCCAACGAAAGTGTTTCATCTTCCGTGGCCACCCTGGAATCACGCCGCATCACGGTTTCAATCCGCGCCAGCAGTTCCTCAAAAGAAAACGGCTTGGTCATATAGTCATCGGCGCCCATGCGCAGACCGGCGATGATATCATCCAGGCTATCCATGGCAGACAATATGATCAGGGGCGTATTGACCTTGTTCATACGCAGTTGCTGGCAGATATCACGGCCATGCATGCCGGGTAACATCATATCCAGTAACAGCAAATCAAAGTCACCTTCCATTGCCAGCGAAAAACCTGCCTCGCCATCATTGGCAATCACCGCAAAATGCCCCTCTGCCCGCAGGCCCCTTTGCAGGAAGTCCGCGATTCTCTGTTCATCTTCAACGATCAGTATTCTCATGCAACCGCCTTCAATTTTTCTTCTGCCGGCAACACGACTGTTGCCAACGCACCCTCACCGGGCTTACCTTCCAATGAAATTCTGCCCTTGTGGGCTTCCACGATGGCCTTGGCGACGGGTAACCCCAAGCCGGTGCCGGTTGCATGGCCCTGTGCTTTCCCGCCGCGGAAAAAGCGCTCAAAAGCCTGCAGCGCCTCGTCTTCGGTCAAACCGATACCCTGATCCCTGAGCGTCACGACTATATCGGTGTTTTTACGCCTCAACCTGACGAGCACTGTACCACCACTGCTTGAATAACGCAGGGCATTATCTATCAGTATGGAAAATACCTGGCGCAGGCGACCCGAGTCACCCATCACCACGGCCTTTTCATCCATCAGGTCCTGCTCTATCGAAATAGCGCTTTGCTGGGCTCTCGGGCTGAAATCATCACACACGGCGCTGATCACGTCATTGATCGACACCGGGCGTATTTTCAACTTTGGTTCACCCGCATCAGCCCTGGCAATAAACAGCAAGTCATCCACCAGTCGAGTTGTCTGGTCCGCCTGCTCTATGATACGTGCCAGCGTTTCCTGGTACTCAGCCTTGGTTTTAATCTTGCCTCTCAGGGCAATTTCCGACTCACCCCTGATCACGGTCAATGGGGTTCTGAATTCATGCGAGATGTCGGCCAGCAATTTGCGCCGGTTTTCATCGACGAGCTCCAATATCTCATTACTGGTTTTCAGGGCCCGGGTGCGTTCTTCCACGATGGCTTCGAGACGGATATTGGAATCACGCATGTATGCGCGGTGGTCCGCCAATTGTTTTGCCATTGCGTTGAAAGCGTTGCCCAGTTGTTCAAACTCCCACTCCTGTAATTCAGGTATGCGATGGTTCAGATCGTCGTTGGAAAAGGCAACCGCGCCACGGTGAAGGGTATTGACTGAACGCACCAGGCTGCGTGAAAACAACCAGGCAATCATCACGGTCAAGCCAGCCAGGGTCAACATGAACAATGGCAGGACGCCGGTAATGTAGTGCGCCAGTGAAATTGCCTCGGTATTGGCTCCACTCAGCTCCTTGCTGCGCGCCGCCAGTGTCTGGCTCATCAACTCATTGAACATTTCAGCGGTGCCCGAGGCGCGTAATATCTCAGCCTGGCTTTGCGCATCCTCAATGCGACCCTGCTCAAGCAGGATACGAATGCTGTCAGCCGCGACAATGACCTGCTCGACCAATGCCTCCATTTCGTTCAAGAGGCTCATTTCCTCATTGACATCGGCTTGGCTGATGAGGGCACTCTTGTCTGTCAGCGCATTGCGGATATCAATGATGGCGATTCGAATCAAGCGCACATTTTCATGCCAGCGAGGCAGGTCGCTGATGGCGCCATTGGCAATACTCTCATCAATCATGCTTAGCTTCAGAGCGGTCTGGGTCGACAGTGTACGGTGACTGTTGAGCACGGCATTGGCGATGGTGATACGTTCGACATCATATTCGAACCATTTTACGGAATCATAAAAATACCAGGCCAGCATCAGCGTGACCGCCAGCATTGCCGCGAACGCCATGTGCAATTTTCGACTGAATCGCGTCTTTAATGCTGCCATTTCCCTATCACTGTTGTGGATTCCTTCCGTTTTGATGCCCAAGGATACCAAACAAATGACATCTGCAATAGAATGACGATCTTTAGCCACCTGAACAGAACGGAAACCTATCCGCTTGAAGCTGTTAATTATTTTCAACCCCAGGGCTGCGCATGGGCGCTCGGCTAAAAAACTGAACGAGATCAAAACGGCGTTTGAACGGCATGGTATCGAAGTTGAGGTGGTAACAACCACCCGCCCGGGCAGCGGCAGGGAGCTGGTTGCCGAAGCCGATCTTGCGGGCTTTGACGGACTGGTTGCAGCAGGCGGGGACGGAACCCTCTTCGAGGTATTGAATGGGCTGTATGCACATCCACCTCAGCAACGTATCCCATTGGGTATATTGCCTATTGGCACAGGCAATGCGTTCTCGCGTGACCTGAACATCAAAACGGATGATTTGAATAATGCCATCAGCATTATCAAATCTGCCAATACGCGGCGGATTGACGTGGCGAAAGTGCAGACAACCGAAGGCGGCTTTTATTTCCTGAATGTCATGCACATGGGGCTGTCCGTCGCTGCAGGTCAATCGGCCCAAAAGCTTAAATTTTTGGGTGAGACGGCTTATACCCTTGCCACTTTATGGCAGGTTCTGAAACTCAAACACTACCCGCTTGAGATAGAAATCGACGGTCAGCGAATGCGGCAGGACAGTGTATTTACGACCATTTCAAATAGCCGGTATACCGGCACCCATTTCCTGATCGCACCCAAGGCCAGCATCGATGATGGAAAACTGGATGTCATATCGCTTCGCAAGCTAGGCCGCCTCAGGGTTCTGAAGCTTTTCCCGACAATTTACACGGGAACACATATCAAGTTTGAAGAGGTTTCCAGCATCCAGGCAAAACATATCAAACTGCTTTCACCCCGGGGCATGCTGCTCGGCCCCGATGGTGAGTTCTGCGGCCACACACCTGCCGAAATCAGATGTCTGCACAGGGATTTGACGGTCTTTTGTTAAAACTTCGCCGGTAGTGGGGCGATTGACCACTGGCGGAATTTACCTCGGAGTGGTCAATGTGACAGGTCACTGGAGATAAAACCGGCTTTACAGAATAACCAATTAACCGTTTTCGGCGTCTTATATCTTATAAATCAGCAAAATTCGCGAGACCCGGCGCCCGCAGTCAAACTGGCGTCATTTTTGCATAACACTATAAAAGGTAATTGACAACATCAGGAGTGAGGACACATGAGAACACGCATGACATACCCGATTCGCTTTTGGGCCATTTTGTTAGCTGCTTTGCTGATTTTTCAATTCAGCAGCAAGGCATTTGGTGAATCCTGCAAGCATGAGAAGCAGATCGACATGACGCTGGACCTGTCTTCCAGCGAACTTTTGTCCATTTACGCCATGGCGGGTGATCTGGACGTGATCGGTGTACCCGGTGTGAGCGCAGCCGCAATCAGCGGCAGGGCCTGTGCTTCAAAGCAGGAGTGGCTGGATGCCTCTTTCGTCGAGACCGAGGCCGGCAACCAGGCATCCATCAGTGTTGCACTGCCCAATATCAGTGGCGGCTGGTCACTGACCGGAAATAGCTACGCCTGGATCGATTTGCGTATCGAGGTACCCGAGGACCTGGCACTGGCGATCAGGGACAGTTCCGGTGATGCTTTTTTAAAGAACGTTGGCGAGGTCCAAATAGCCGACAGCTCTGGTGATATCGAAGTCGAAGATGCAAGGGGCCAGGTAACCGTCCGGGATTCATCTGGCGATATCGACATAGACCAGGCCTTTGGTGATGTCATCATAGAGTCTGATAGTTCCGGCGATATATTCGTAGAAAATATTAAGGGCTCTGTACGTGTCGTCCAGGATAGCTCCGGCGATATAGAAGCCCGGGCTGTGACCGGTGACGTTATCGTGGAAAGGGATTCATCAGGCGATATCAGCGTCAGAGACGTGGGTGGTGACTTCCAGGTGCTAAAAGATGGGAGTGGCCGAATCAGCTCAAAGGATGTTTCCGGCGAAGTAAAAATCCCCAACAAGAGCTGACAGGAGATTAACCTGTTTCCAGGCAACGGGTCGCCGTGCAAATCACGGCGCCCAGGGTCCAGTCTGAGTCGCTGCGCTTCGAATCCACCGGCAGACCGAGTGTCTCCAGGATCTTTTGCAGGAAAACCGCCCTGAAGCACGCTGATTCGGGTTCGTAAGCTGTATCATCTCCCTGGAGACAATACCTTTCGATATCATCATCCCTCATGTAACCAAACGCATCGCTGAGCAACCAGCGTCCTGGATTTGCCAACTCGATGTTTGTAAGCGTTTCAACGGCGGACTTCTCGAACTCCGCCATACCGGCGGAGCAATCATCCACCTCCCAGGACGGTGACTGTTTGGCCGCGCCCAGCTGACAGGCCATTGAACTGCCAAATTTCTGCCAGGCTTCATCCTGCCCCCAACCCAAAAACGAATGACTGTAAAGCGCGACCGGCTTGCCTTTAAACCTGACCTGGCGGGATTGCGCACAAACTGAGCATGGAAATGTGATTTGCATGGAGCCGCCACCCATTTCGGCCATGCCAAAATCCAGGTCCGGTTGCTGCATGGCAATGGCCAGCCAGGCGAACATACCTTCCTCGTATCCACTCAATGTCCGGGTGGTGACCTCACTGCCCACCGCCTTGCTCAAGCGCTGGTTCAGCATACCCCACAAGGACTCGCTACTTGCTGGACTTTTTTGTTCGGCCAGCCTCATGCCGGCGGTGGCATACACCGATGCTGACCGCACATTGCAATTTTTTCGCCAGTCAAAGGCTGGCCATTGGGGTTTACCCTTCTCTGTTGTGGGTTCCGCAGTCCGGATTTGTTCCAGCATGTTGACAATATCATTGACCACGGTTTCAGCATCGGCCATGGTTTTCCCGCGCATTTCACGAACCGGGTCGGCCATGGCTCCTGTTTTAGGCCCAATGTGCCTGATCCATCCCGGGCTCGATTGCTCGTAAATATAGAGCCGCGTGCCTTTGCTACCCGCGTCATAAATGATATGACACGACCTGCCTGTGTCTTCGCCTGGTGGTTGGGTTCCGTGGCTCGAGCAGCCGCTGGCCAGAAATGCATAAGCGAGTACTGCCAGGCAAAACTTACCAGCTATTCGCATTTGCCGGTGGCCACCAGGCACCCCAGGCCGCAACCAGCGACAGCAAAAGGATTGAAATGGCAACAAAGCCCTGCCTGAGACCGTCATAGTGATTACCCCGTCAACAATCGCGACAGTGTAACCCGACGTCATCAATGAGCAAAATCTACATCTGACCCGGTAATACACCGAGCCATTATGAGCCAAAAGAACTTGGGCTTTGTTGCAGAATCGAGTGTCAGCTCAGTTGAGCTTTTACCCAGGCTTCGATCTGGCCGCCCATCATTGCACCGGACTGACGGCCGACCTCCCTGCCATCTTTGAACAGGATCATGGTCGGGATGCTTCGAATATCAAACTGGGCGGCTATCTGCTGCTCATCCTCGGTGTTGAGCTTGGCGAGGCGTACGTCAGGCTCGAGCGCGATCGCGGCTTTTTCAAATGCGGGCGCCATCATCTTGCAGGGCCCGCACCATGGCGCCCAGAAATCCACTAGCACAGGGATTTCGCTGTTCGCTATGTGCCTTTGGAAATTGGCGGACGACAGTTCAACCGGCCTGGACGTAAAGATATGCTTGCCGCACTTTCCGCATTTGGGCTCATCTTTCAGACGCTCTGCGGGAATCCTGTTAACTGCGCCACAATAAGGGCAAACCGATTTTTTACTGAAGCTCACTATATTATCCTCATAAACGTTCCGATAACGTTCTGGTGATCAACTTTATATTAGCTATTCCTAATATATGTGGTGATGTGTCTACTTGAATTCAAGTAGGCTCATAGTTCGTTGATCGTCCCGTTATTTGAATTCCCGATGATCGACATTTTTAATTGGTGTATATTGCAAACATTATGAGCTTTCTGCTGCATCTTTCGGACACACATATCCTGCCACCGGGGGAATTGCTTTATGGCAGTATCGATTCGGCCGCCCACCTGGGTTTGATAGTTGAACAGATTCGGCGTATGCGGCCTGCACCCGATGTCGTCGTGGTAACCGGCGACCTGGCAGATCGCGGCGACCTCATTAGTTACCAACACTTCCTCGACATTGTCAGCCCGTTGCAAATGCCGGTTTTTGTAGCCCCCGGAAATCATGACAATCCCGATATCATGCAGCAGGCTTTTGCCAACACAAACTGCTATCCGGTTGATAACGATACCTTCCAATTTGCCATTGAAGATTTCCCCTTTCGCCTGCTTGTGCTGAACAGCCGGGCTGAAGGAACCGAGTTGCCCGGCTATGATGATGCCAGGCTTTCATGGCTGAATGATCAACTGAATGTTTCGAACAAACCGGTTGTGATCGCGATGCATCACCCGCCCATGACCACGGGTATAGAACTCATCGATATGGGAGGCACCGACTGGTGCGGCGGCATTAAGAATGTCCTTGCCAAACACGCACATGTCAAGCTGCTGATCTGCGGTCATTGCCATGTTGATCTTTGCGGTCGTATCGGCACGGTTCCGGTTTACATGGCCCCGTCAACATCTCACCAACTGGTCGGCTCGCGCGGCAACAATATCGCGCCCTCTGCGCTTGTTGTTCCCGGGACACCGGTGCTTCACCATTTCATCGACGATACGTTTTTGAGCGGAAGCCATGCCTGGCCATCCAATATCGAAGACGAACGTATAGACAACGTATCCGGATTATCCTGGGACCAACTCAAAAAAAACATGATGGGTTCAAGATACTGAGTTTCTGTCTAATGTTGTTGACCCACTTAAGGTCATTGGAAGGAACCGGGGCGGGTAGTTACTGCCGCGACCCGGCATGAACACCTCCATGGGGCCTCGATCGCGACTTCCCTGTCGCTCACGGTCCAGCCAGCAGCCACCCACCCCGGCTCTGACACTTGGTTGCCATCGACTGGCGAAACCCTTGGGCTTTCAGTATTTGCATGACCGAAGGGATCCAGCACCCTGGATGATCATTAAATATCCGGCTTAGTGCCCTCGTCGCGGCGGCAGAAGGGTATTGCCGAACAGCAAACCGCCTACCAGCGATATCAACAGGCGAAGCGCCAGCAGGGTTATGTCTGTCAGGTCCTGGCCGTCACCTATAAACAATGCTGTGGCGCCGTGATAACCGATGGTCCCCGGGACCAGTAGAATAACGCCAGGCACCCTGATCAGGGCGCCCGTTTGCTTGAAAGCACGGCCATACAGATTGGCCAGGATCGCAACCGTCATCGAAGCCAGCAGCACCCCAAACTCAAGTCCACCGGCGGCAACGCCTGCACGGGATACCAAATAGCTGATAATGGCGGCCAGCATGGCAATGTGAAAGTCTTTCATGCGGGCTGAGAACAGCACCGCAAAACTGAAGGCGGAAGCGATCAGCGCAGGCCAGCGAAACCACTCTGGTGGAGACGGCAAATCTACAGAAGACGCTATGTCCGCGGACCAGCCAAACCAACCCACCAGCACCGTGCCGATCAGCACGCCCAGCGACAATTTCATCAGTGTCACAACGGCACCTGCAAGACGTGCGGAGCCGGATGCAAGATGATCGGTCGACAATTCGGTAACTGCCATGGTCAGGCCGAGACCCGGTATCAATACGATCAGGCTTGACATGATCACGACAAAAACATCCAGACCGGGAATGACCTGGTCGACGGCAAAAACCAGGAA
>JBFFWN010000043.1:0-18578 GCA_041570235.1 Lysobacterales bacterium
AACCTGCGAGTCCCCGCCATACCGCCTTCTGATGATCTTCCAGCCATTGCAGATCCAGTTGGGCCAGCATTGCCGCTTGTGGCTGCCGGTCCGGCTGATTCGCATCGATAACAGCTGGCGTCTCAGGCCTTGGATCAACCGCCATGTCCGTTGCCGGCGGCCCGGCTGGCTGACTTGCCTGTTGAGAAGTGACCTCCGCAAGCCCGACGCCCGGCTGTGAGGTTTCAAAACGCAGCCCTCCGAGCCTTGCCCCGCCGTATATAACCACGGCCAGCATCAGGCCGGCAGCGACATACCATGGCCAGAGTCCGCGCTTTACCTGACGCTCACCCAGCTGCACCTCGTTGGCAGCCTCATGCACCATCGAGGCCGTTACATCCAGTCGTTCCTTGGCATAGGCGGCAATCAGTGAACGGTCGGCGATGATGTTTATCAACCTTGGGATACCCTGGGAACGCTGATAGAGAGCATTCATGGCCGAACGCCTGAAAGGGTTGCGATCAGCTCCGGCCACCTGTAAGCGGTGACGGACATAGAGATGTGTATCACTTTTACCCAACGGGCTCAGGTGATAACGCGCGGTGATACGTTGCGCCAACTGACGCAGGTTGCGGCGTTGCAACAGGTCTCTCAATTCCGGTTGACCGAGCAAAACGATCTGCAGCAGTTTTTCCTTGCTGGTTTCAAGATTGGTCAACAGACGCACCTGCTCGAGCGCCTCCGGGCTCAGGTTTTGAGCTTCGTCAATCACCACCACGACGCGTTCACCGCGGCCATGTGCATCAAGCAGAAACTGGTTAAGGCCATCAACCAGCAAGCGGGTGCTGTCCCTTGAGTCACTGACGTCAATACCCAATTCGGCGGAAATGGCCGCCAACAACTCTTTTGGGGTAACCATCGGATTGAGTAACAGCGCAATGCGTGCTCCATCCGGGACCTGCTCCAGCAGACAGCGGCACAAGGTCGTTTTACCGGTGCCGACCTCTCCGGTCAGTTGCACAAAGCCACCGCTGCCTCCCTTGCCAACCCCATATAACAGATGCGCAAGCGCATCGCGGTGACGCGGGCTAAGAAATACAAACGCCGGGTCTGGCGTGATCGAAAAAGGCGCTTCTTCGAGTCTAAAATATCGCAGATACATGTTCCAGACCCTCAATTCCCGTATAAATATAAGCAGCGCTAAGTTTAGTCATCCGCAGGCACAAGTCCAAGCACTGTTATGCATATGGAACGTACCCCGTTCGTTTTTTTGCCCACAATTCCGCCAAGTATTACAAAACTCGAATCTAATGCTTGCCCAGACAATGGCTTGACGGCTACAATCGCCGGTTCATGTTTGTCTATGACAATGAATTCGCCAGAAAACCCTGAATACTGCCCCGGCAGCCATGCGCAAGAGTTCTACCTGGTTGTTTTTATAAAGATAAATATTTCGATTCATCGAATGTGGAGATTCGCAAACACTTTGGCGTCCTCCCTGAATACAGTGATCATTATCGTGAGGCCCGAGTTTTCATGAAGAAAGAAAATACAATCATTGTTGCCCTTGCCGTTCTGGCGGCCGTAATCGCTGCCACCTGGCTCATATTGGTAGCACCATCTTTAACGGGTAACGAAGTTAACATGACACGAGGTGTCACCGAATTAAGTGCCAGTCACTTTGATCTTCACATGATTGTTCTGTGGATTTGCGTGGTCATTGGCGTCGGCGTGTTTACCGTGATGTTTACGTCCATTTTTCTGCACCGAAAATCACGCGGTCATGAAGCGGCAAAATTCAGCCACTCGACCAAGGCGGAAATTATCTGGACGATCATCCCGGTAATCATCCTGGTGGCGATGGCCATTCCCGCGACCAGCGCGCTGGTGAAAATGGAAGACTCTTCAGGTACTGAAATGACCGTCAAGATCACCGGGTTCCAATGGCGTTGGAAATATGAATACCTGGATCAGGATATCAGTTTCATTTCCAGCCTCGATCCAGCTTCCAACGCAGCCCGCCAATTGAACTCGGGCGTCAACCCGGAGGACGTCGACAACTATCTGCTCGACGTCGATCACCCATTGGTGCTTCCCGTGGGACGCAGGATCAAGTTTCTGATTACCGCCGATGACGTCATCCACTCATGGTGGGTGCCGGCGCTTGGCTGGAAACGCGACGCCATTCCCGGCTTCGTCAACCAGGCCTGGACCAACATCGAAAAACCCGGTACCTACCGTGGCCAATGCGCCGAACTGTGCGGCAAGGACCATGGTTTCATGCCCATCGTCGTCGTTGCGCTTGAACAGGATGAATTTGATGCCTGGGTCAATCAACAACGGTCTGGACAATCAAGCGATGATATGGGAGCGGGACAATGAGCACCGAAGTAAGCTACGAAGACGTAAAAGACATGCACGAACACGACGATCATCACAACAAGCCACCCACGAACTTTCTGGATCGCTGGTTATTCACCACCAACCACAAGGATATCGGTACGCTTTACCTGTATTTTTCCTTGCTGATGTTCTTCATCGGTGGTGCGATGGCCATGGTCATCAGGGCCGAGCTATTTATGCCGGGCCTGCAACTGGTTGAACCCGACTTCTTCAACCAGATGACCACCATGCATGCCTTGATCATGGTATTCGGCGCAGTCATGCCCGCGTGGGTGGGCTTTGCCAACTGGCTGATTCCGATGATGATCGGCGCGCCGGACATGGCATTGCCACGCATGAACAACTGGAGCTTCTGGATTCTGCCATTTGCCTTCGCCATGCTGCTTTCCACCCTGTTCATGGACTCGGGCGGCCCTGCTGCCGGCTGGACACTCTATCCGCCGCTGGTGCTGCAGACGGGTACCAGTTTTGCCTTCGTGGTATTTGCGGTTCACATGATGGGGGTTTCATCCATCATGGGTTCAATCAATATTATTGCCACCATTTTCAACATGCGGGCCCCGGGTATGCGTTTGTTGCGTATGCCAATGTTCGTCTGGACCTGGCTGATTACGGCCTTCCTGCTGATCGCGGTGATGCCGGTGCTGGCGGGTGCGGTCACCATGCTGCTGACCGATCACTTCTTCGGCACCAACTTCTTCAACGCCGCCGGTGGTGGTGATCCCGTTATGTTCCAGCATATTTTCTGGTTCTTTGGTCACCCCGAGGTCTATATCATGATATTGCCGGCCTTTGGTGTGATCTCCGAAATTCTACCGACCTTCTCACGTAAACCGTTGTTTGGTTACGGGTCCATGGTCTACGCCACCGCAACCATCGCTTTCCTGTCGTTTATCGTTTGGGCCCACCACATGTTTACCGTGGGCATGCCCCTGCAGGGCGCGCTGTTTTTCATGTATGCGACCATGCTGATTTCCGTACCAACGGGGGTGAAGGTATTTAACTGGGTTGCCACTATGTGGCAGGGGTCGATGACCTTTGAAACTCCGATGCTGTTTGCAATCGGCTTTGTGGTGTTGTTCACCATCGGCGGATTGTCGGGGTTGATGCTGGCGATCACCGCCGCTGACTTCCAGTACCACGACACCTACTTCGTGGTAGCGCATTTCCATTATGTACTGGTGCCGGGCGCGGTGTTTGCGCTGATGGCAGCCACCTATTACTGGCTGCCAAAATTCACCGGTAACATGTATTCTGAAAAGTGGGGCAAGATTCACTTCTGGTCGTCGGCGATTTTTGTCAATGTCCTGTTCTTTCCCCAGCATTATCTCGGTCTTGCCGGTATGCCACGCAGAATCCCGGATTACTCACCGCAGTTCGCAGATTTCAACATGATTTCTTCGATCGGTGGTTTCGCCTTCGGCGCCACCCAGCTGATCTTCCTCGGTGTGGTCCTGCATTGCGCCTTCAGAAGCAAGGTCAAGGCAACGCCGGAAGTCTGGGAGGGCTCGCGAGGCCTTGAGTGGACACTCGATTCACCACCGGCCTATCATAGTTTCAACACACCACCAACGGTCACCCACAACGCACTCAGCCGCGCGGACTGACCCGAAGAGACAAGATGGACAAAGAACACCAGGCAGAGGAAGTGCGGCAGAGACGTGCCAAGGCGGTAAAAACAGCCTGGGTACTGGGTTTGATCGCCCTTGCGATTTTCGCCACTTTCATCGGTTCGGCCATTATAGGGCGTTGATATGGATTCGGAACTGAAACGAAAAAACCGAAAAACCATCAGGCGCCTTGCCCTGGTGGCCGTTGGCATGTTCGGCTTTGGTTTCGCCTTATGGCCTTTATACAACGTTTTTTGCGAAGTAACCGGCCTGGGTGGACGCGCCATCCAGATATCTGAAAACAATGATCTGGCGGTTGCCTCAGACCGCATTGTCAGTATCCGCTTTGATGCGAGCACGAACTCTTCACGGCCGTGGGATTTCAAGGCAAAAGAAAAGGTCCTCGAATTTAACCTTGGTGTACCCAGTACCGCGTACTACGTGGCAAAGAACCCGGGAACTGAAACCATCACCGGCCAGGCCACTTACAACGTATCACCGGCAGAGGCCAGCCTGTACTTTGTCAAAACCGAGTGCTTCTGTTTTACGGAGCAAACCCTGGCCGCCAATGAAAGCCGGGATATGCCGGTGTATTTTTATATAAAACCTGATCTGCCAGAGCACATCAAGGATATTACATTATCCTATACGTTCTACCGGCATGGCTATGATCCGTCTAACCCCGGTCAGATGGCACACTAATTAAGAGAAAACGAGACTAACCATGGCACAACACGCTGCAGACTCCTATTACGTTCCCCACGGCACCAAGTGGCCCATCATCGGCTCGCTGGGCATGATCACCATGCTGGCCAGTGCAGCCGGTTGGATGAATGGCTCACACATGGCCCAATGGACATTCTGGGCAGGCCTGGCGATCCTCATTTACATGATGTTTGGCTGGTTTGGAGAAGTCATTCGAGAATCAGAAAAAGGTATGTACAACGAACAGGTCGATGGTTCTTTCCGGCTGGGTATGACATGGTTCATTTTTTCCGAAGTGATGTTCTTTGCGGTGTTCTTTGGCACATTGTTTTATGTACGCGCACTGGTCATACCATGGTTGGGCGGCGAAGGCGCCGGCGCCAGCACCAATGAATTGCTCTACCAGGATTACACCCCGGCATGGCCCACCAACGGCCCCGGCAACGTCGGCGGTGAATTTCGAACCATTCCGGCGTTCGGCATACCGTTTTTAAATACATTGATTCTGCTGCTGTCCGGCCTGACGGTCACATTGGCCCATCATGCGCTGAAAAAAGAACATCGCAAGCAACTGGTATTCTGGCTTGCTGCAACTGTTGCACTTGGCTTTACCTTTATCTACTTCCAGGTTTATGAATATCATGAAGCCTATACCGAATTGGGGTTGACCTTGGGGTCCGGTATTTATGGTGCAACCTTTTTCATGCTGACCGGCTTTCACGGTATGCACGTGACGCTTGGCGCCATCATGCTGGCGGTGATCATGTTCCGGGCAATGAAGGGGCACTTTAAGCCGGAAAATCATTTTGCTTTTGAAGCCGTGGCCTGGTACTGGCACTTTGTCGACGTGGTCTGGCTGGGCCTGTTTATCTTCGTCTACGCAATCTGACGGGAAAGAACCGCAATACAAAGCCAAAGCCCGCAATTTGCGGGCTTTTTTATAAGGGTTTGAATGATTTTTCGGTTAAAATAGCGGGCTTAACCACGACCACGAATATTAACCGGACCGCCTGATGATTCAACCCACCCCATCTGGAACATGACATAGAGAAGCAGGAGCAGAAACAGCGACAAGCCGATGCGCCACATCAATCGGCGCAAGGCACGTTCTCCCTGCCCTTTGTCCCTGATCATGAAGATAAACGAAGAACCCAGTGAATACAGAATCACCAGCATGAAAATGATAACAACAGCTTTGACCAACATGAGCAGGTTCCAGTGTGGAAACAGGTAGGATAAGTAGGCCTGAGAAAGGTTTCAAGTCATTCCGTCCACCACTTGCACTGTCGTTGTTTCTGATGGTGCTGGTTATCATTTTTACCGGTCTCGGAGCCTGGCAGGTCAAGCGGGGATCGATCAAACAGGGTCTGGAAGAAAAGCACGCCCGTGCCGCTGAAATGCCGCTTGAAAAAGCATTGGCAGAACAAAACAGGTTTTCCCGCGTGATAGCCACCGGTTACTATGAAAACGATCGACACTTTCTGTTGGATAACCAGATCTGGCAGGGACGCGCGGGCGTCTACGTTTTTACGCCATTTTATACCACCACGGGGAATGTGATCCTGGTGAACAGGGGCTGGTTACCGCTGGCACCGGACCGCAAATCCCTTCCCGGGGTTCCGACGCCACAGAATGAGATTACCCTGCAAGGCATACTGAATACCTTACCGGTACCAGGGCGGCTACTGGGTTCTGCGGACCAACTAAACCCCGACCAATGGCCACAATTGGTAACTTATATGAAACTCGATGACTTATCGGACTCACTCCGTCAACCACTGGAAAACTGGGTTATACAGTTATCTGCAAATGATCCGACCGGATTTGAGGGTCGTGACTGGAAGCCTGTATTTTTGAGTTCACGTCGTCATAACGCCTATGCGTTCCAATGGTTTGCTTTGAGCACCGCCTGTATCATCATATGGCTGGTGCTGGGTTTTAAGAACACTTCAGGAAAAAAACAATGAGTCTGAACCGTCAACAATGGACCCTGTTGGGAATTTTCACCCTGTTTATCGGACCGGTGGTGCTGGTCATGATGATGCGATCATCGTGGTGGCAGTACCAGCCCGCTGGTCTTAAGAACAAGGGCTACCTGGTGCAACCGCCTGTGAAACTGGAGTTGCCAGCCGCCGGGGCCTTCGAACGCAACTGGGTGATTTTATACTCACTTGAATCACCTTGCGAAAAGGAGTGCATCGAAAATGTCACGGCCTTGCGGCAGGTTCATCGCGCCTCCGGAAGACGGGCAGAGAACCTCTCCATCGTATTGCTGTCAGGCAGTGAACCGGGGAATCAGTTACGCCAGCAACTGATGGCCATCTACCCTGAATTTCATTTACTGACGGATGCGTCCGGTAATGCACTGGCAACATTGGATACAATCCATCAGACTATGCAATCCGGGCAACCGGGTTTAACGTCGGCGCGAACCTTTGTACTCGATCCGATGCTCAATGTGATACTGGCCTATGAGACCGGGACCCCCCCGAATGATCTGCATACGGACCTCAAGCGATTGCTGAAATTGTCTGACCAGGAGAACCGGTAGTGAACAGAACCATGCACAAATTGGCCATGATCGCAGCAATTGTTGCATTCTGTGTGATTGTGCTTGGTGCCTGGGTACGTCTTTCCCATGCCGGTCTGGGTTGTCCTGACTGGCCGGGTTGTTATGGCCAGCTGACCTGGCCGGATGCTGCCCATGAAATTGCATCGGCCAACCAGGCATTTCCCGAGAGGCCGTTTGAATCCAGCAAGGCATGGCGCGAAATGGTTCATCGCTACCTGGCCGGCGGCCTGATGCTATTGGTACTGGCGCTATGTTGGCAGGCCTGGCGAGGACCGGAATTCAATCGCCGGTTCAGAAGCCTCACTACCTTCCTGCTGGTCCTGATTATATTCCAGGCCTTGCTGGGCATGTGGACCGTCACACTAAAACTGAAACCGATCATTGTCATGTTGCACCTGCTGGGCGGACTGACCACATTTTCATTATTGTTGTGGCTGATGTTTTCAAGCCGGGGGCGTTGGGGGCATTTGCGTGAAAAGCCCAATATCAGGGTCAGGAAAATGCGCGGTCCCATCCTGGCTGCACTTGCGGTGCTGATCATACAGATTGCCCTGGGTGGATGGACCAGCGCAAATTATGCTGCGCTAGCCTGCCCGGATGTTCCGATGTGCACCGGTCAATGGTGGCCGGAGTCCGATTTCAGTGAGGCATTTGTACTGTGGCGGGAAGTTGGGGTGAATTACGAAGGCGGTGTGCTCGATCACCCGGCCAGGGTTGCGATACACCTGAGCCACCGGATCGGCGCCATTGTCACCCTGTTTGTGATGCTGATACTGGCCTTTCGTTTACGCAAAATTGCACCCTTGCGCAATGGTGGACAGTTGCTGTTGGGTGTTGTCCTGGCCCAGTTCACGCTCGGAGTGCTGAACGTTGCTTTGCACCTGCCACTGGCCAACGCGGTGGCCCATAATGCCGGCGCCGCCCTGCTTTTAGCCACCATGGTCGGCCTGCTAAACAAGACATTCGCACGGGAACTCTGACGGTCGTGCCCAAGGTTTTTTACCAGTACCTGGAACTATGTAAACCACGCGTCGTGGTGCTGATCGTATTCACCGCTGTGGTTGGAATGTTTCTGGCCGTACCAGGCTGGCCGCCATGGAATGCACTGCTGGCAGGAACCCTGGGCATCGGTCTTGCAGCCTCCTCGGCCGCAGCCATCAACCACCTTCTCGATCATCGTATCGATGCCAGGATGAACCGCACCAAACGCCGTCCATTGGCAAGTGGCAAGTTGACCGAGGGTAAGGTGATGATATTTGCGATTATCCTGGGCATATTGGCCATGGCAACACTGGTCATTTGGGTAAACAGCCTGACCGCGATGCTGACTTTTTTGTCATTGATCGGTTATGCGGTGGTCTACACGGCATGGCTGAAAAGGGCAACGCCACAGAATATCGTCATTGGCGGCGCTGCCGGCGCCGCACCGCCTATACTGGGCTGGACGGCAGTGACCGGCACCCTCGACCCACAGGCGATGCTGTTGTTTCTGATTATTTTTGTGTGGACACCGCCGCATTTCTGGGCCCTGGCCATTTACAGAAAAGAAGAGTATGCCCTGGTGGACATACCTATGCTGCCGGTGACCCACGGTTCGTCTTTCACGCGACTGCAAATCCTGCTTTACACCATCCTGTTGGTCATCGTCACCACGCTGCCCTACCTCACGCATATGAGTGGTCTTGTCTACCTGGCAGGCGTCAGCGTACTGAACCTGGGCTTTATGTGGTATGCCCTCAGAATGATGAGCAGTAAAGACATTTTATTGCCCATGCACACGTTCGCATTTTCCATCACTTATTTACTGGTGCTGTTTATTTTTCTTCTCGTTGATCACTATGTGATGGCGGTTTTGACATGACCTGGTTTTCAACGAATTTGATTGGGCGTAAAATGCCCTTCTTCATCTGAACCCGCTTGTGAGTCCCGATATGCCAACCGAATCACCGCATGCTGATATCAGCGAACCGACACCTTTAAACCACCTGGAAAACCACGCAGAGTTTGTGCGCAGACATATCGGCCCGGATGATTCGCAAATCCGGCACATGCTGTCGGAGCTTGGCCTGGAATCGCTGAATGCGCTGATAGCCGAAACCCTGCCCCCGTCCATCCAGATCAGCGAACCACTGGCACTGGCAGATTCAAAAAGCGAACAGGCGACCCTCGAAAAACTGAGGGAAATAGCAGACAAGAACGTCGTCAAACACAGCATGATTGGCATGGGTTATCACGATACCATCACACCCAATGTCATTTTGAGGAACATCCTGGAAAACCCCGGCTGGTACACCGCCTATACGCCATACCAGGCTGAAATATCACAGGGCCGCCTGGAGGCAATGCTGAATTATCAGCAAATGATCTGTGACCTGACCGGTATGGAATTATCCAACGCCTCCCTGCTGGATGAGGCGACGGCTGCGGCCGAGGCCATGGTCATGATCAAACGCATCAACCGCAAAAATCGCAGCGTGCGTTTTTTTGTGGATCAGGGCGTATTGCCACAGACCCTGGATGTGTTGAAAACCCGGGCCGGTCATTTTGGCTACGAACTGGTAGTCGGCAAAGCGGAGCAACACCTGGACGGTGGAGATTTCTTTGGCGCGCTGTTGCAGTACACATCATCCAATGGGGAGGTCTGCGGTATCGCCGGCCAGATAGCCTCTGCCCATGCCAGCAACACCCTTGTCGCTGTTGCCGCCGACCTGATGAGCCTGGTGTTGTTGAAGTCGCCGGGAGAAATGGATGCCGATATCGTGCTGGGGTCCTCCCAGCGTTTTGGCGTTCCAATGGGTTTCGGCGGGCCGCATGCAGCATTTTTCGCCACCCGGGACAGCTTTAAGCGCTCTGTACCGGGTCGCATTATCGGCGTCTCAAAGGACCGCCAGGATCAGCCGGCCATGCGTATGGCGCTCCAGACCCGCGAGCAACACATACGCAGAGACGGCGCGACCAGCAACATATGCACGGCCCAGGCGCTATTGGCCGTCATGGCCAGTATGTATGCCGTCTACCACGGCCCTGAGGGCCTGAAGCGGATCGCACAGCGCATCCACCGCCTGACAAGTCTGCTGTCCACTGGTTTGAAAGCCTCCGGATATGAAATCTCCAACGAGGCCTGGTTTGATACCATCACCGTCAAACTGGACGAAGAGCAGGCCGAGGACATCAGCCGCCAAAGCTGCAAGTCCGGCATCAACCTGTTCAGGGGCAATGGTGGCCTGAGCATCAGCGTCAATGAGAACACCACGCGTGATCACATCACACAGTTGTTGAATGTTTTTGCGGATGGTTATGCCGCCATCAATATCAGCAGCATTGATAAAAGTCTCGGGGTCCACTTCTCTTCGATACCACCGGACCTGCAGCGCCAAAGTCAGTTCTTACAGCATCCGGTATTCAACCGATATCACTCTGAAACCGAAATGCTGCGTTATATCAAGCGGCTCGAAAACAAGGATCTGTCATTGACCCACGCGATGATTTCCCTGGGTTCCTGCACAATGAAATTGAATGCCACCTCGGAAATGATTCCTGTCACCTGGCCGGAATTCGCCAGGCTCCACCCTTTTGCGCCCGCCGACCAGTCACTGGGCTATCAGCAGTTGTTCAGTGAGTTGGAACAAATGCTGAAGGCCTGCACGGGATACGATGCGGTATCACTACAGCCCAATGCCGGCTCACAGGGAGAATATGCCGGCTTGCTGGCAATAAAGGCCTGGCACAAATCACGGGGCGAGGAACACAGGAACATCTGCCTGATACCTTCCTCGGCCCATGGCACCAATCCGGCCAGCGCGGCCATGGCGGGTATGAAAATCGTCATTGTCAAATGCGACGAGAATGGCAACGTTGATGTCAGCGACCTGCGCGCTAAAGCCGAGCAACATTCACAAAACCTCTCGGCGTTGATGATCACCTACCCATCCACGCACGGTGTGTTCGAGCAACAGATTCGCGAAATATGTGATATCACCCATGAACACGGTGGCCAGGTGTACCTTGATGGTGCAAATTTGAATGCCCTGGTAGGCTGTGCGGCTCCAGGCAGGTTCGGCGCGGACGTTTCCCACCTGAACCTGCATAAAACCTTCTGTATTCCACACGGGGGCGGTGGGCCCGGTGTGGGTCCGGTCTGTACCGGCGCACACCTTGCGCCTTTCCTTTCCGGTCATTCCATGGTCAAGATACCCGGCGAGCATGCTGACAATGGCGCCGTCGCAGCAGCTCCGTGGGGAAGTGCGGGAATATTGCCGATCACCTGGGCCTACATCACCATGATGGGCCGCGATGGTATGAAAAAGGCCACCCAGGTTGCGATCCTGAACGCCAATTACATTGCGCACAGACTGTCCGCTGCGTTTCCCGTTCTTTATACCGGACGAAACGGTCGGATTGCCCATGAATGCATTATTGATTTGAGGCCATTCAAACAGTCCAGCGGAATCTCGGAGGAGGATGTGGCCAAGCGACTGATTGATTATGGCTTTCATGCACCGACAATGTCATTCCCGGTGCCGGGAACATTGATGATAGAGCCTACCGAAAGTGAATCACTTTATGAGATCGACAGGTTCTGTGACGCCATGCTTGCGATCCATGATGAAATAAGCGCTGTTCAATCCAAAGTCATGGACAGGGAAGACAACCCGCTCGTCAATGCGCCACACACCCAACGTGACCTGGCTGGAGACTGGAACCACCCCTACAGCAGGGAAACCGCGGCGTTCCCGACCGCTGCCCAGTGGCAGAGTAAATTCTGGCCGGCAGTCAACCGTGTCGATAATGTCTATGGTGACAGAAACCTGTTCTGCAGTTGCCCGCCTATTGACGACTGGCAGCAAGACGACCACTGAACAAGCCGCATATTTCACCGCCATACAGGGTGCGGGCGAGATGCGGATGAACCACTCGGGTCAGTCAAGGCGCCTGTCTGAATTTGATGGCTGAATTTGAAAGATAAAAAAAACCCGGCCAGTTGGCCGGGTTTTTCGCATTGATTAGTGACGCAAGCGCAGCAAATTGCTATCAGGCGTTAAAACTGGCCCTGATCTTGTTCATCGCATTCACTTCCAGTTGCCGTATCCGCTCGGCCGATACACCATAACGGTCAGCCAGTGTCTGCAGCGTTGCCTTGTCATCCGACAACCAACGGCTACGGATTATGTCCTGGCTACGCTCATCCAGTTCACTGAGGCCCTGGTACAACCGTTCATTCTGGTGATCCAGGTTGTCATTGGCCATCAATTCCGACTCAGGGCTTTGAGATTTGCTGATCAGATAAGATGCCGGCGAAACATACGCCTTGTCATCATCATCCGAATTGGCGGAAAGATCAAAACCGATATCCTGGCCGGATAAACGGGATTCCATCTCCAGTACGACCTCGGGTTTAACCCCCAGGTCCTCGGCAACGTTATTGACCTCGTCCATATTCAACCAGCCCAGACGTTTCTTAGACTTGCGGAGATTGAAAAACAATTTGCGCTGGGCCTTGGTCGTGGCTACTTTGACAATTCGCCAGTTGCGCAGGATAAATTCATGCATTTCTGCACGGATCCAGTGCACGGCAAATGAAACAAGACGAACTTCACGTGACGGGTCAAAGCGTTTGACGGCTTTCATCAGGCCGATATTGCCTTCCTGGATCAGATCGCCCAACTGCAGGCCATAACCGCCATAACCCTTGGCCACGTGTACAACGAAACGCAAGTGTGCAAGAACCAGGCGCCGTGCCGCATCAAGGTCGCCATCCTGCTGGTACCTGTGGGCCAGGTCTTTCTCTTCTTCCAGCGTCAGCATGGGAACTTTATTCACTTCCTGGACATACGCGTCCAGACTGCCGGTACCGGCAGGAACCATTAAATGGCTCGGTACAAGTGTTGTGCTCATGTAACCTCCTATAGACAAGCCGATAAGTATAACATCGCCTGCCCCTTTTTCCAGCACCCCAGGTGCATTTTGAGACAAGAAAAACCGCCATATCTTCTACGATATGGACTCAACGGCAAATCCTTTATCATTAATAACTGTTCATTAAGACCGGTTGCGATTCAGAATGTTCCCCTGACCGACCAAATAATTTCTCAAAACTAACGCCGGCCCAGGTGACCACCCACCTTTAGAACCCGCAAGTACCTCTGGATCGAGATCAGGGCGCCCAGCCAGCCAAGAAAGGCAGACAGGCCCAGCACCCGAAGTGTGTTATAAAAACCAAGTCCGCGCAGGGTGAATTCAGTTCCATAGGTTTCCAGCAGCATACCCAATGGACGATCCAGGTAAAACATGGTCAGCACCAGTAAAATCAACGCCAGGACGCCGCCTGTCAACCCATACCACAGGCCGGTGTACAGGAAGGGTTGACGGACAAAGGCGTTTCCGGCACCCATCAGGGCGAGGATTTCAATTTCCTCGGCGTGTGATGCCACGTCCAGACGGATGGTATTGGCAACCACGACGACCATTGCCAAGCCAAACAACAGGATCATCACCAAAACAGCAGCTTCACCCAGTTCCACCATTCTTCCGAGTCGCTGTAACCATTTAAAGTCAAACTGGGTCAGTTCAACGCTGTCCACCGAAGCCAGGAACTCCGTCAAGCGGGCGACGCTGGCTTCCACTTCCCCGGTAGAACCCCGCGCCGGACTGACCTGCATCACCCAGGGCAAGGGATTCTCATCAAGAATCTCAAGCGATTCACCAAAACCGGATGCGTCGCGGAACACGATCATTCCATCTTCCGGACTGGTAAGCGAAATTGCCTCGGGTTCAAATTTTTCCTGCAGCAACACTGCCACGCGTTTGACTTCTGACTCGGGCGTTGCCGGTTTGAAAAATACCGAAACGGCATTCCATTCATCCTGGCGCAGGTCCAGACCTTCCATGTTTGATAGCGCCGTATACAAACCCAGCGGCAAAAACATTGCAATACCCAGCACCAGGACCGTCATCAGGGTGCCGGTTTTATGCTGCAACAAAACTCCAAGGCTGGAAAAAAAACTATAGCTATGCCGGCGCACCCAGGCCCGGTTCTTTCTTTTCAAGCGACTGAACCACTGTTGAATGTTCATGATATGTCACTTGCCGGAATATCATCTGCAAGGCGCCCGCCTGACAGAACAAGCACCCTTTTCCGCGTGCGCCTGATCAGGTCGAGATCATGGCTGGCAATCAGGACAGTGGTGCCCTGCTCACTGATATGCCCGAACAGGTCAAACAGTTCGCGGGAAAGGCTGGGGTCCAGGTTACCGGTAGGTTCATCGGCCAACAGCAATGGCGGCATCGAGACAATGGCCCGTGCCACACCAACGCGTTGTTGCTCACCACCGGACAGGCCCAACGGCCAGTCCTTTTCACGATTCAGTAAACCCACCATGTCCAGCGCAGCACGAACGCGTTTTTGGATATCCGAGTATTTGAAACCGGCGATCATCAGGGGCAAGGCGACATTATCAGACACGGTCTTGTCTTTAAGTAATTTGTGGTCCTGGAAGATCATGCCGGTGTTACGCCGCACCATCGGGGCAATCTTATCCGGTGACTCGCTGAGGTTTCGATTGTCGACGATGACGTTTCCGCGGCTGGCTCTTTCCAGCATCATGATGAGCCGTAACAGGGTGCTTTTACCGGCGCCTGAATGACCGGTTAAAAACACCATGCTGCCAGGCTCGATGTCGAAACTGACATCGGCCAGGGCGCGTTTGCCACCGGGATAATGCTTGCTGACCCGTTCGAACTTTATCATTGCTACATCAAGAGTCCATTCTCAATAACAGGGCTATTGAAATTACCGTTTGCGGCTTCTACCCCTGTTTCCGCCACCCTTTGAGCCTTGTGAACGCGATGAGCGTTGTGGTTTATTTCGCTTTGGTGCCGGCGGTATGGTGATTTCAGGCATCAACTCCGGCCCTGCAGACTCGGTGGGGATGGAATAGCCGATGTATTCCTCAACCTCGGGCAGATGAAATGCATAGTCTTCACAGGCAAAACTGATCGCATCACCCTTTGCGCCCAGCCTGGCCGTACGGCCGATACGGTGAACATAATCGGGCGCATCCTGAGGCAAATCAAAATTGAACACGTGGGTAACATCGGGTATGTGCAATCCCCTGGCCGCCACGTCGGTTGCCACCAGAACCGGAATATCACCATCATGAAAGCGCTTCAGTAATTTTTGCCTTTGCTCCTGGCGCACCCGTCCGGATATAACCGCCGCCGAAATGCCGTTGGCATTCAGTGTTCGGCCTACCTTGTCCGCAGCTGCGCGCGTATTGGTAAAAACCATACTATGATGCGCCCCCAGGGCTCTCATCAGGCCGACCAGCAAGGGCAGCTTTTCGTCATTGGCGGGGTAGTACACCTTTTGCTCCACCCGGTCTGCGGTTACGGTTTCGGCTTCAACCTTCAGGGTTTCGGGGGAATTCATATGCTCGTAGGCAAGTTCCATCACCCGGTAGGACAAGGTGGCGGAAAACAGCAGGGACTGTCGTTTCGACGGCGGCGGCATACGTCGTAAAAGAAACCGGATATCATCGATAAAGCCAAGATCGAACATACGGTCAGCTTCATCCAGCACTATCACTTCGATGTGATTGAGGTTGTAGACTTTCTGCTTCAGATAGTCGATCAACCTGCCCGGAGTGCCTATCAGGATATCCACCCCGTCCTGTATCTCCTTGCGTTGCTTTTCATAGTCGACCCCGCCATAGGCCAGGCAGGTCTTCAAGCCTGTATCCGCTCCCAGCAACAGCGCGTCTTTATGTATCTGGATCGCAAGTTCACGGGTGGGTGCAACCACCAATGAGCGGGGGTTTTTGCCATGGTCTTCGGATTGCCGCTTTAACAACTGGTTAAATATCACCAGTAGAAAAGCGGCCGTCTTACCGGTTCCGGTCTGTGCCTGCCCGGCAACATCCTTGCCCTTGAGCGCATGAGGCATGGTCATGGCCTGGATCGGTGTACAGTGAGTAAAATTGGCCCGGTTCAAGCCGGAGATAATTTTCTCATTCAGGTCAAGACTTGAAAACGCAACGTCTGTCAGGGGATTTGCTAATTTCTTTTCGCTTTTTTCACTCATTATCGTGTTACATTCTCTGGTAGTTTCATTTATTTTTACTAATGGACTTGAAAAACATCACAACTACCTTGAAATTGTCACCCAGATAATTATATTGATGGTCTGATTGCGGTTTCTGCCCCGCCCTGAATTCGAGCGTTCATTTAGCAGCAATCCGAATATGGCATATTAACCGCGCTGACTCTCTTAAACCAGTGCGGATATAACGCAAATCATTGGAGAACGACATTGAGCGAAAAGATAATTAACGTCACAGATGGTGACTTTGAAGAAAAAGTATTGAACGCAGACGGCCCGGTTCTGATCGACTATTGGGCAGAATGGTGTGGTCCATGCAAGATGATTGCACCCTTGATCAGCGAACTTGCCGAGGAGTATGAAGGCAAACTCACCGTTGCTAAAATGGATATTGACTCTAACCGTCAGACGCCCATGAATTACAACATCCGTGGTATTCCCACGATGATGATCTTCAAGGACGGTCAGGTTCAGGCCACCAAGGTCGGCGCGGTATCGAAGGGTATGCTGACCGCATTTGTGGATGAAAACATCGGGTAAAGAAAGGCCCGGTTGTAGCCATTGCGACCGGGTTTTTTCCGTTTTTAATGAATTCTCTGGACGCGGAACAGGGAACGTGCTAATTTTGCGCCATCAGTAACGGGTGTTCCACCCGGCTTGAACACCGAGTTCGTCTTGATCCCTATAACGGTATGAATAAACCGGACCAAGGTGAATAACACATTCGTTCAATCTTGTGGCACACATTATTCCTGACAACTAATCTGATCTTATTGGTCGACCCAAACATTTAATCCATCCCGTGGCTCACGCCCGACAAATCATAAAGCACACAAAATGAATTTATCAGAACTGAAGCAAAAACCCATTGTGGAACTGCAACGCATTGCCAACGAAATGGGTCTTGAGGGCGTTGCCCGTACCCGTAAACAGGACATGATTTTCTCGATACTCAAGGCACATGCCAAGACCGGGGAAAGCATTTACGGCGTCGGCGTACTGGAAATCCTGCAGGATGGTTTTGGTTTTCTTCGATCAGCCGATAGCTCCTACCTGGCCGGCCCTGACGACATCTATGTGTCACCCAGTCAAATCAGACGTTTTGCGCTTCGCACCGGCGATATGCTGTCCGGCAAAATTCGGCCACCGAAGGAAAGTGAACGCTATTTTGCCCTGTTGAAGGTTGAGGAAATCAACTACGAAACACCCGACAACGCGAAAAGCAAGATTCTGTTTGAAAACCTGACTGCCGAATTCCCAACCAGGCAGGCCAAGCTCGAGCGTGGAACCGGCAGCACCGAGGATATTACCTCGCGCATTATCGACCTGATCTCACCGATCGGTTTCGGACAGCGGGGCCTGGTGGTTTCTCCACCCAAAGCCGGCAAGACCATCATGTTGCAAAATATTGCCAGCAGTATCCGTGCCAACCACCGTGACTGCAAGATGATCATTCTGCTGGTGGATGAACGTCCGGAAGAAGTCACCGAAATGCAACGCTCGGTAGATGCGGAAGTGGTTTCCAGCACCTTTGATGAACCGGCCTCGCGACATGTGCAGGTAGCCGAGATGGTCATCGAGCGCGCAAAACGGCTGGTGGAACACAAACACGACGTGGTTATCCTGCTGGATTCGATCACCCGCCTGGCACGGGCTTACAATACCGTTGCGCCCTCATCCGGCAAGGTTTTGACCGGTGGTGTCGACGCCAACGCACTGCAACGCCCGAAACGTTTCTTTGGCGCGGCCAGGAACGTCACAGAAGGCGGTTCCCTGACCATTATCGCCACCGCCCTGGTGGATACCGGTTCCAAAATGGACGAGGTCATTTACGAGGAGTTCAAGGGCACCGGTAACATGGAAGTTCACCTGGCCCGCAGAATTGCTGAAAAACGTGTCTACCCGGCCATTGATATCAACAAGTCCGGAACCCGCCGCGAAGAGCTTATGATTGACCAGGGCCTGCTCCAGAAAGTCTGGATTCTGCGCAAATTGCTGCATCCCATGGATGAGATCCAGGCCATCGAGTTCATGCTGGACAAATTGAAAGCCACCAAGACAAACGAAGAGTTCTTCAACTTCATGAAGCGATAACATGACCAAAAACGTCAGTTTTATCGGCCTCGGGGTTATGGGTTACCCGATGGCAGGATACCTGGCAGCCAATGGCCACCAGGTCCAGGTTTATAACCGCACCGTGTCACGTGCCGAG
>JBFFWN010000044.1:0-17886 GCA_041570235.1 Lysobacterales bacterium
GACG
Organism: Lysobacterales bacterium; assembly: GCA_041570235.1. Classification (GTDB taxonomy): domain Bacteria; phylum Pseudomonadota; class Gammaproteobacteria; order Xanthomonadales; family SZUA-36; genus SZUA-36. Next base: position 5 of record JBFFWN010000044.1, read on the forward strand.
GCTGGAGGATTATCAGAATGATTGGGGCCAGAGTAACAGAAAGATTGGGGTCATAGTAAAATTAAGCGAATCGTAACGTATCGGGCAGCTTCGCAACCAGGAAGGCCCGGCGCAAGCCACCATTGAACAGGTACGCGATGGACCTCGTCAGCGAGGATTCGCTCTGCGGAATCAAGTTGGAGCTCGCCGGGCGCCAGCCAGGGCGCTGGCAGTCACCTGGTCAGGGCTCGGTCCGTGGTGTCAGTTTCAGCAACCGCCCTCCATCGCGGTCTTCAAGCACCCATATGGCGCCATCCGGGCCCTGCTCCACCTCGCGGATACGCTTGCCCATGTCAAACCGGTTCACCTCTTTTGCATTGTCACCGTCAATGGCGACCTGGATGATGGCGCGTGAAGCGAGTCCGGCAATCAGTGCGGAACCCTTGAGGTCAGGGAACATATCTCCCGAGTAGAAGATAAGGTTGGACGGTGCGATGGTGGGAGTCCAGGCAACTTTCGGCGCCATGAATTCCGGGTGCGTATCGTGATCCGGGATTTCCTCACCGCTGTAGTGATCACCTTCTGAAACAATCGGGTAACCATAGTTTTCACCCTTGATAATCAGGTTCATCTCGTCGCCGTGACGGGGCCCCATTTCGGTATTCCACAAGCGGCCCTGGGCATCAAATGCCAGGCCCAGCGGGTTGCGGTGACCGAGGGTCCATATCTGTGCTGTGACGTCACCCTTATCAAAAAACGGATTATCTTCCGGTACTGAACCATCATCTTTCAACCGCACAATTTTGCCGAGGTTGCCGTTCATCTGCTGGGCGGGATCAAATTTTTGACGATCACCCGATGAGATGAACAGGTAGCCATCCTTATCAAATACCATGCGGTGGCCGTAATGGCCATTGCCCGTAACCTTGGGGTTCTGACGCCAGATAACCTTGCTGTCAAGCAGGGAAGGACTGCGACCGCTGGTATCGAGCCGGCCGCGAACCACCGCCGCGCCGCGGACCTTACCAACACCGGCTTCGGCATAGCTCAGGTAGATGATGCCATTGTTCTGGTAATCAGGGTGCAGGATCACATCGCCGAGCCCGCCTTGGCCGCGATAATCCACATCCGGTACATCCCTGACGGGACGTGAAATAACGCCATCCTGGCCCACGATCAACAATTTTCCGCGTTTCTCGGCGACAAGCATTTTGCCATCCGGCAGGAATGTCATTGACCAGGGTTCATTGAAAGTGGCCACCTCGGTGACATTGAACGGTGAATCTTCAGCCACAGAGGTGGCGGAGAGTAAGAGCAGGGTGATCAGGCTGATCAGTTGACGCATGTATGTGCTCCTCGTTTAAACCTGAATGTAATATGGGGTATCACTGTATCAATCATCTGGTATCCCGGCAAATTGGGCGGCCTGGTGAGGATAAACGGGGGCAACCGGCCCGGGGGTGCGGGGCATTTGACCGATACACCCGGCCGATTGAACGGTAACTGGCGTAGAAGCGGCCCCGTGGCAGCAAACATGGCGTCGGTAATGGCCGGCGTTGCCGCAGCGAACGGTGGTTCACCCAGGCCGGATGGTGGGTTGTCACCCTGGAGATAGTGAACCTCAATTTCCGTTGCCTGGTTGATACGCAGGCTTGGTATACCCGTCGCGATTCATTACGATGTAAAAGTTTATGGTATTGAAAACAGACCGGAGCGCAGCTGGCACTACGGTATCAACAGGAGTAGAAAATGCAGAAAGCGGATATCGGTCTTATCGGTCTGGCCGTAATGGGTGAAAACCTGGTGCTGAACATGGAAGACCACGGTTTTACGGTCGCCGTATACAACCGCACTATCAGTAAGGTAGACGCCTTCGTGGAAGGCCGTGCCAGGCACAAAAACATTATTGCTTGTCATAGTATCGAGGAGCTTATAGCCGGCCTTGAGCGCCCCCGAAAGGTTTTCCTGCTGGTCAAGGCAGGTGCGGCCGTGGATGCATTGATAGAGTCCATCATCCCGCACCTTGAAAAAGGTGACATTATCATCGACGGCGGTAATTCACACTTTTTGGACACCATACGTCGAACCGCCCATGTCGAAAGCAAGGGCCTGTTATACATCGGCACCGGTGTGTCCGGTGGCGAGGAGGGCGCCTTGAAAGGGCCTTCCATCATGCCCGGCGGCAGCGTCCAGGCATGGCCGCATGTCAGGGAGATCTTCCAGTCGATATCAGCCAAGGTAGACGACGGTTCGCCCTGTGGTGAGTGGATTGGAAGCGATGGCGCCGGTCACTTTGTCAAGATGGTGCACAACGGTATTGAATATGCTGATATGCAGATGATCTGCGAGGCTTACGCCATGATGCGCAAAGTGCTGGGGATGCAGCCCGCCGAAATTTCAACCGTTTTTGACGAATGGAACAAGGGTGAACTGGACAGCTACCTGATCGAAATTACCCGCGATATCCTGGCAAAAACGGATGATGAGACGGGCTTGCCGATGGTGGATGTGATTCTCGACAAGGCCGGCCAGAAGGGTACCGGCCGCTGGACCTCGATGGCAGCGCTTGATCTCGGGGTGCCTGCACAGACTATCGTGGAAGCCGTTTTTGCCCGGGCCCTGAGCGCGATCAAGGATGAACGAATGGTCGCAGAAAAGGAACTGCCGGGCCCATCGGCTGTATTTGACGGTGATAAAGAGGCGTTTATAGAACAATTGCGCCAGGCGCTGTTCGCCTCAAAAATCTGTTCATACGCACAGGGTTACCAGTTGATGCGGGCGGCTGCCGATGAGTACAAATGGGACCTCAACTATGGTGAAATTGCCTTGATGTGGCGCGGTGGCTGTATTATCCGTGCACAATTTCTGGGTGACATCAAGCAGGCTTACGATAACGATCCGGCTTTGAAGAATCTGCTCCTGGGTGGCTACTTCAAGGACGCTGTTCAAAGAAGTCAAACCGGCTGGCGCGCGGTGGTCGCCACCGCTGTTCAACACGGTATACCGGTACCTGCTTTCAGTTCGGCCCTGGCCTATTACGATGGCTATCGCAGCGCCGTATTGCCGGCTAACCTTTTACAGGCGCAGCGTGATTATTTTGGCGCCCACACCTATGAACGCATTGATAAACCGGCAGGTGAGTATTTCCACACCAATTGGACGGGTACTGGGGGCGATACCGTATCGACAAGCTATAACGTATAAGGGTTTGATGATTCGAGACCATGAAAATCATTATCGACAACAAAATCCCGTACATCAGGGGTGTCCTGGAGCCCTATGCCGAGGTGATTTATCTGCCGGGAGTTGATACCACGGCGGATCTGGTCAGGGATGCCGATGCCTTGATCACCAGGACGCGCACGCCGTGTAACAAGGAGACTCTTGAAGGTTCGAAGGTCAAATTGATTGCCACCGCGACCATCGGTTTTGACCACATCGACACGGAGTATTGCAAGGCTGCCGGTATCAGGTGGGCAAATGCGCCCGGCTGTAACGCAGAGAGTGTTAACCAGTACGTGACATCAGCTTTGTTAGCTTATGCGACCTGCAGGGGTATCGGGTTGAAGGGAAAGACCATCGGCATCGTGGGTGTCGGGGAGGTCGGGTCCAGGGTGGCTAAAACCTGCAGGGTTCTTGGAATGAATGTCCTGTTAAACGACCCGCCGCGGCAAAGGCAAGAGGGCGCGGCAGACTTTGTTTCACTGCAAATGATTCGCGAGAAGGCGGATATCATCAGTTTTCACGTACCGCTCAACCGGGGCGGGCGGGACAATACCTTTCACATGGTCGATGATGATTTTCTTAATGGTCTTGGAAAAAGCCCGCTGTTAATCAATACCTGCCGGGGAGAGGTGTTCGATTCATCCGCCGTTATCCGCGCGCGACGGCAAAACCGGGTGTCCGGTCTGATCATTGATTGCTGGGAACACGAACCCGGGTTGGACTTGGATCTGCTCGAGCTGGCTGATATCGGCACCCCGCATATAGCCGGTTACTCGCGCGACGGTAAAGCCAATGGCACCATGGTAAGCGTGCAATTGGTCAGCCGGTTTTTCAAACTCGGTCTCGATGATTGGCAACCGGTTGACGTGGAGCCGGCGCCGCATCCGGTTATCAGGCTGGATGGTGACGGGCAAACGGAACAGTCACTGTTGGCCAGCGCCATTCGTTCGACCTATGACATTGAAACTGATGATTCAGCACTGAGAGAAAACCCGCATGTTTTTGAACAACTGAGAGGGGATTACCCGGTCAGGCGGGAGTTTGACAGCCACACCGTCAAGACCGTGAATGTCAGCCCGGCTGTTATACAGAAATTGAAGGCTCTCGGATTCACCGTCTTGAAGGACGCACCGGGCCCGGAAAAATGAACGGTATGCTTTAACCCGCCGTATCTCCAGCTATGCAATTATCAGTATTGTCGACTATGCTGATATGGAGGTGAATAATTCTTGATTTTGGTTGGGCCCGAAATTTCATGAACGTCCCCATACAACAATAATTCATAAAAATGCCGTATGAACCGGCGGTCTTTTGGGAGAAACTTTCTTGCTGTTTAATTCATTGACCTTCGTCATTTTCTTCATCGTGGTGCTGTTGCTTCACAATGCACCGTTTTCCTGGCGACCCAAAAAGACCAATCTTTTAATCGGCAGCTACATCTTCTACGCAGCCTGGAACCCGCCTTTTGTCATCCTTCTGTGGCTATCGACGCTGGTTGACTGGCGAGTGGCCAACATGCTTCACCTGGAAACACGCCAGGCACGCCGGCGCATGCTGCTGGCCGTCAGTGTCGTGGTCAACCTCGGCATGCTGGGCTACTTCAAATACGGTGGCTTCATGCTGGAAAATTTCCAGTCCATGATGACCTTGATGGGTATCGACTATCAGCCGCCCGACTGGAGTATCGTGCTGCCGGTGGGTATTTCATTTTATACCTTTCAGACCATGGCCTACTCGATGGATGTCTACCTCAGAAGGGCTGCACCGGCCAAATCGTTTCTTGATTTTGCACTGTTCGTGACCTTCTTCCCGCAGCTGGTTGCCGGCCCGATCGTACGCCCGACGCAGTTGATACCGCAGTTCAGGCTGCCGAAGGTGGCGACCCGTCAACAGCTGACATGGGGATTCGCCCTGATTACGCTCGGCCTGTTCAACAAGATTGTTATCGCAGACGGCCTGTTGTCCCAGGCCGCTGAAAAAGTCTTTGGCAGCAGCGAAATGCTGCACCCGCTTGACGCATGGCTGGGTACGCTGGCTTTTTCGGGGCAGATCTTTTGCGACTTTGCCGGTTACTCAACCACCGCCATCGGTGTGGCCCTGTGTCTTGGATTTTCGCTGCCGGATAACTTCCGGTTTCCGTATGCCGCTGTCGGTTTTTCAGACTTCTGGCGCCGCTGGCATATCTCCCTGTCATCCTGGTTGCGCGATTACCTGTACATCCCGCTTGGCGGTAACCGCAAGGGCAATCTGCGTACCTACGCCAACCTGATGACAACGATGATGCTGGGCGGCTTATGGCATGGCGCATCATGGACCTTTGTTGTCTGGGGCGCCCTGCACGGTGGCTTTCTGGCCGCCGAACGCTGGCTGGCGGCCCATTTTGGCGGCGGAACTTTCTGGAAACGCTGGGGCCCCCGGCTTCTGTTGGCGTTGTTGACGTATTTCCTGGTTAACATTACCTGGGTGTTCTTCCGCGCACAGGATTTTGCAACCGCCTGGCGCATGATCGATACGATGCTGACGTTCAACATGGACGGTAAAAAAGTGTTGCCAATGATAGAGGTGATGCTGGTCACCGGCGTAACCGTGGCCATGCTGGCCATTCACTGGTTTATGAGAAACCGTTATCTTCACGATGTTGCAACTGCGCTGCCACGCTGGCTATTGGCCTGCATCTGGGGCGTGATGTTGTGGCTCATCATCATTACACAGGGGCAAAGCAGTGCCTTCATCTACTTCCAGTTCTGATATGTCCGTACAAAAGGCGGAACCCGTTTTTGAACGCCCCGTCCCGTCAATGGGCGCCAGCGGCTGGCTGGCCGTATTGGTGCTTGTCCTGCTGATGGTGGCCTGGGAAACCTGGGTTCGCAATGAAGGTGTTACGCCTTCCTACCGTAATTCAGATGGCCAGTGGGCGGAACAGCGCCGCCGGATTAACCATGGTGAGGGTGATGCCTGGGTGTTTGCCGGTTCATCGCGTGTGCTGACCAATATGCAACTAGCGGTTTGGGAACGCCTGGACAAACGCCGTCCCTTGCAATTGGCCCTGGAAGGCACTTCACCGGTTGCGGTGATGGAAGGTCTGGCCGATGATGACAACTTCACCGGTAAACTCATTGTTGGTGTTGCACCGGGCCTTTTTTTCTCCGGTTATGAACTTCGCGCTTCCGCGATCAGCCGTTACCAGGAAGAGTCACCCACGCAATGGTTCGGCGATCAGGTTTCCATGCTGGTGGAACCTTATCTTGCCTTTTACGACAATGATTTTGCCTTCCCGGTCATTTTGCGGCGACAGCCGGTACCTGCCCGTGATGACGTCATATTTGACCTGGACGTTCGTAAACTTTTCAATACAGAGCGTGACCGGAACAGCCGTGTGTGGGACAAGCTGGTATATGATCAGAATTATCGCGAGTTGTTCAGAAAAATCTGGGCCCAGAACTGGACGCCATTGGCTGAATTACCGCCTCCGGTGCAGGAAAAGATTCTCGAATCCCGCCAGAAACAACTCGACAAGGCCATTGCTGCCACCAAAAAACTGCAGGCAAGAGGTGTCGAGGTTATATTTGTGCAGATGCCCTATGAGGGGCATTATGCAACCAGTGAAGTCGACATTGCGCCACGTGAGCTTACCTGGGATGTATTGCTTGAGCAGACCGGTGCACTGGGTCTACACTTTAAGGATTACGAGGAAATGCAAGGCTACCGCCTGCCGGAGTGGTCACATATGACCGGTGAGGAAGCCGACCGGTTTACGGAAGCAATTTATGGTCTCGTTCAACGCGAATTGGCGGCCCGAAAGGCGGCTGGAGGTAATTCATGAATATCCTGGTCGCTGTTGACCTGTCGCCTGCATCCGGGAAAGTTGTTGAAGCCGCCGGCAGGGTCGCAAAACTCACCGGGGCAGCGGTGTACATTATGCACGCCGCAGAACCCGAACCGGATTTTGTCGGTTATGATGCTGGTCCGGAAGTGGTACGGACACAGGTTGCCAATGAATTGCGCCGTGAACACCGGGACGTGCAGGCACTCGCTGAAAACCTGAGAAAAGCGGGTTTGGATGCAACCGCATTGCTGGTGCGTGGGCCTACCGTCGAGATCACGTTAAAAGAAGCTGATAAGCTCAAGGCAGAGCTGATCGTGGTCGGAACCCATGGACATGGTGCGGTATACGATGTATTGATCGGCAGTTATTCTGCCGGCATCATACGAAAATCAAAGCTACCGGTGCTGGTCGTGCCTGTCCGGGAAGCCTGAATGAGCACACCCAAAAAGGAAACTGAACTGATGGAAATACACGCACACGAAGTCATGCACATGATGCTGGAACTGGATACCGATTTCAGTCGCGATTCATTGGCCCAGGCCATAACTGAGCGCTTCGGTCCAGAGGCAAAATTTCATTCCTGTTCGCAAGCTGGTATGGGTGTGGATGAAGTGATCAATTTCCTCGAAAGCCGTGGCAAATTTGTTGCGCGCGCCGATGGCTTCAATACAGCGCAGGATAAAATCTGCAACCACTGAAATAACTTTACTTACAGCTGCAACGGCACAAAGAGAACGAAATGGGCGTCACCAACCAGATTGATAAATCGCGCATGATGGGCACAGCCGCGTTCAAGAAAGAAATCAACCACCTGCTTTATTCCAACAGCTTTACCGGCAGTGACGGCGAATTTGATCCGGGCTGGAATTGCCGCGACCACACGCTTGTCATGGCCCTGATGTTAAAAAGTGGTGATGGCTATCCCAAAATCGTGACCGGTAAGTGCATGTTTGTGCAGGGACCGGTGGCCGGCAATGCCGCATTCAGAATCGGCCAGGAAGACTATTACAAGAGCGGACACAACTGGCTGGTCCATTCGAAATTCGGGCTCATTGATGTCAGCCCCACCTTACAGACAAAAGCGCACCGCTTCAGGGAACCGTTCAACGGCATCTTCGGGCGCGTATGGCTGCCGCAGGGCAAAGAGCGGGTCAGCGTAGTCGTGTGCGGTGACCCCCGCAATTATGCAGAAGAAATTGAAAAGGCCAGCCACGCGCTATCACATTCAACTGCGGTGTATTTGCAACTGGATGAGCAGGAGGTGACTGATAAGCTGATCAAGAGCCCCTTCAAGTTCTTAAACTCGCGCTTCTCCACGGAGATAAAGAGTCGTTTTGGCGCAGATTTTTATCCCGCCGTGGCAAAACACCTGCATGACTTCATGCTTGGCAAAAGTGACTCGTTGATCAGTGAGGGGAAAGTGAAAGCCTGGGGTACGGTTGTTGATGCGTATTCCGGATAAATTCCTCCACCCTGGAGATTTAGTTCATGACTGATTTATCAATGGAACTGGCGATGCTGCTATGGGCAACCGTGCTGTACGTTGCGCAAATCCTGGTAGCTGCACTGGCGGCCGACATTCAAAACGGCCTCGCATGGGGTATCGGAAACCGCGAGGTGATTCCCGATGTGGCCGGGTGGGGAGGCCGGGCAAAGCGGGCGCACGCGAACATGGCCGAGAATTTGCTGCCGTTCGCCTGCCTGGTGTTGGTAGCTTATAGCTCTGGTCGAGCGGGGGAATTAAGCGCCCTGGGCGCGCAGGTGTTTTTGCTTAGCCGGTTGGCCTATGCCGTCCTGTATATCGGCGGCGTGACATATTTGAGAAGCCTGGCCTATTTTGGGGGTCTGATCGGTATGGGGATGATTTTTGTGCAGGTGCTTTAAAAACCATTGGGGTCAGAGTCAAGTGCCAGAGTCAAGTGCATCAAGATAAAACCAGGTGCCTTCTTCAACAACAAAACGGCTTCTCTCTTTGAGCTTATGTGCTTTACCATTGAGACGGTAGGTTGCAACAAACTCAACCTGGTTTTGCTGTATATCTGTATCGATCACCTTCAACCTTATCCACTTGATTTTTGCATCAGTCTTCACCGATGCCGGCCTGGTTGACGCATGCCAGGTGGCTAGCAGGTACTGTTCATCATCCAGGCAATACGCCACATAGCGCGAGCGCATCAGGGTTTCGGCATCCGCTGCGCTTGATTGACCCTTGATATATGGCAAGCAGCAGTTTTCGAGCTCTGATCCTGATCCGCAAGGGCAATGGTTTTGATGACGCTTCATGATTAGCGCTTACTCCACCCGCCCAAGGTATTTATCCATCCAATCCAGCGTCTCGCTGATCAACCGGTTCGCACTGTAGGCGCCTACAAAATGATTGGAATCCGTGATCACCAGCTTTTTGTCTGCCTCGGGTGTTTCGAGGTGGTCGAAAAAAGGCTGAATGGACGTGTCGATCGGGAAGAATGAGTCGTACTTTCCATTGAACATGAAGGTAGGAATCGTTACGCGAGGCAAAAAGTTGAACGGATCGGCCATGGGTTGCACATCCTGCATCATCAGGCCGCCGACGAAAAAGATACCGGTCTTAAATCGCTCATCCACCGCCGTCATAACCGGCCCCATCGCGCCTCCCCAGCTTAAGCCAGTTGATGGAGCAGTCTAGCGCAAAGTGAAAAGGGGTCGTTAACTTACACATAAATAAACCCTTCGCTCACCATGACAGAGTTTCCGCCAATCCAGGTGGAAACAACCTTGTCAGCCTGTTTCTCAGCGCGCGCTTGCAACAGGCTGGGGCGCCCCATCTCGACACCCTGTGCGATGCGCCACTCGAACTTGCCGGATGTTGAGTCATGGAAATGTGCGAGCAAGCCTGCCAAAGCGCAGTTTGCGCTGCCGGTGGCCGGGTCTTCCGGCACGCCGTCATGGGGCGCGAACATGCGCGTGCGAATATCAAATTCATCACCACTTCGAACATAAAGATGAATATCCGGCATGATGCCCAGCTCAGCAATCCGCTCAAAGCCAATCGGGTTGATACCGGCTTTTTGCAGCGCTGAGCGATCGTTGAGTTCCACCATCAGAAATGGCAGGCCAACCGAGGCGATGATGGGAAAATGAACATCGGTGACAATCTCATTTGCGTACAGGCACAGGGCCTCGGCCACTGTTTCGGCCGGCAGTTCTTTACCCAAAGAAAATGCCTGCGGTGCCCTGAGTTCACAGCTTATCGCTCCCTTGTCGGTTTTATTTATGGATATGGGAACCAGGCCGGCTTTCTCTTCAAATACGATTTCCGTGGATTCGCCAATTTCTCCAAGCTCGCCAGTCGTTGCCAGCACGAATGCCGTGCCGATATTCGGGTGTCCTGCGAATGGCACCTCCCTCGTGGGCGTGAATATCCGTACATTCCGTGTATTTCCCGCAGCCGCCGGGAAAACAAATGTGCTTTCTGAAAAATTGAATTCCCTGGCGATCTGCTGCATTTGCCCGTCATCAAGCCCCCTGGCATCGGGTAACACGGCGAGTTGATTGCCACCGAAACGCGTGGCTGTGAATACATCGCAAATGCGGTAGTCGTATTTCATGGTCTATCCATTGCATCCTGGTTTTGGGGTGGCTCCCATTTTAGCCTTTTCCGGCAATGGTAAAAGCCAACCGGCCCCTGAGTGGCTCAGAGTTGACTCCAGCACTTGCCTCTTACACTATATTTTCTTGGCATTCCGTTCCATAGCGACTACCCTTTGTGTTCACAAACAACAAAGAGCAAGCCGATTTTGTCACTATTCCAGGAACTTAAACGCCGAAACGTCTTCAAGGTAGCGATTGCCTACATCGTGGTCTCGTGGCTGGTCGCGCAGGTGCTGCAACTGGTATTCGAGAGCTTTGGAACACCCGACTGGGTTATGAAAACCGTCTTGGTGTTGATGGCCATGGGCCTGTTGTTTGCGCTGTTTTTTGCATGGGCATTTGAATTGACGCCTGAAGGCCTCAAGCGGGAAAGCGAGGTTGACCGTTCGCAGTCGATAGCGCCCCAAACCGGCAAAAAACTCAACTACACGATCTTCTTTGTCATGGCGCTGGCAATCGCCTATTTTGCCTATGACAACTTTATGCTGAGGCAGTCCCCCGGGCCTTTACCCGAAAAAAGCGTGGCGCAGACGGCTGAAGAAGGGCCTGCCGGGAAGGCCCTGGGCGAGACCGACAAATCTGTCGCGGTGCTGCCGTTTGTGGATATGAGCCCCGAAAAGGACCAGGAGTACTTTACCGACGGCCTGACCGAAAACCTTCTCAATGCGCTTGCCCAGTTGCGTGAGCTCAAGGTGGCCGGCCGCACCTCTTCGTTTGCCTTCAAAAACCGCAACGAGGACCTGCGCAGTATCGGCGAGCAACTGGGTGTTGCGCACCTGCTGGAGGGCAGCGTGCAAAAAAGCGGTGAGCGGGTACGCATCACGGCGCAGTTGATCAACGCAGGAGACGGTTATCACCTCTGGTCGGAAACCTATGACCGCACGCTGGAAGATATTTTCGCCGTGCAGGATGAGATTGCAGACGAGGTTGCCCGAGCCATGCAGGTAGCCCTGCTTGGTAAAGAGAAGGTTGCCGAACCATCAGCAAGTTCTAAAGATGCCGCTGCTGCCTATAACGATTACCTGAAAGGTTTATATGAACTGAATCAGCAAAACATGGAAAGCAATGAACGAGCTGTCGTCTATTTCCGCCGCGCGATTGAGGAAGACCCGAACCTGGCGCTGGCCTGGGCCGGGCTGGCCATGTCACTGGATTACATAACCGGTTTTGGCGACGGGGACTTCAAGGCAGGCTTCGAGGAAGCACGGGCGAGCGCCATGCGCGCACTGGAGATCAATCCGGACCTGCCGGAGGGGCACCTGGCGCTTGCGGGCATCCAGCAAGCACTCGATTGGGACTGGGAAGCTGCCGAAGCCTCTTTAAACCGGGCCCTGGCCCTTCGGCCCGGAGATGCCGAAATCCGGGGAGAGTTGGCGCGTCTGAAAGACTCACGCGGTAAAACTGAGGAGGCTTTTTCAGAGTACCAGCTGGTCGTTCAGCAGGACCCGCTGGACTTGCGGGCACAGTTGGCGCTGGCAAGCGCCTATGCGAGGCGCGGGCGATACGATGAGGCCGGTAAAATTCTGGACGAAGTCCAGCAAAAAGATCCTTCGAGGCCGGTGTTGCAGTGGTACAAGGGTACTTTGAACTTAAGGCAGGGGCTGTATCAATCAGCCCTGGAAGAATACTCAACGGAAATATTTGATTTTCTCAAATTCACAGGTCAGGCCATCAGCTATCATCACCTGCAGCAGAAAGATGAGTCTGTGGCTGCCCTGCAGACCCTGATCAGCACCACAGGTGAATCGGCTTCATACCAGATCGCCATGGTGTACGCCCAGTGGGGCGATGCCGACAACGCAATGACCTGGCTTGAACGCGGTTACGCCATCCGCGACCCCGGCCTTCAATATATGAACCAGGCCTTCCAGTTCGATCCGATCAGGGACGATCCCCGCTTCCAGGCATTTTTGCAAAAGATGAATTTCTGACCATTTATTTTTTAAGGCTGGCGACCATCAATTTGAGCTCTACCAGCTCGCGCTGCAGGTCGGAAAGGGATGGCTCATTGCAGTTCTGTTTCTCCATCAGCTTTTGCTCTGCATCCATGGCGCCAACCACGATGCCTATCACCATGTTCAGAAATGCAAAGGCGCTGAGGAAAATAAAGCTTATATAAAAAACCCAGCTCATCGGGTAGACCTCCATCGTCTCGTACATGACATCGGTCCAGTCTTCAAAGGTCATCACCCGGAACAGGGTGAGCATGCCGCGGCTTATGTCGCCCCAAAGCGCGGGGTTGATGTTTTCAAACAGCGTTGACCCGATCGCCGCATAGATATAAAAGATGATAAACATCAGCAACACCACGTAACCCAACTGCGGCAGTGCTTTCAACAGCGAGTTCAGCAGCAGGCGCAGCTCCGGGATGATAGATACCATTCGTAACACGCGGAATATACGTACCAGCCGTCCGAGCAACGCCATGTCGCCCTCCTGGATGGGTATCAGGCTGACGATCACAATGATCGTGTCAAAAACATTCCAGCCGTTCTTGAAGAAATCCCGTTTGTTCTCCTCGCCGAGGAAGCGGATGCTGATCTCCACCAGGAAGATCAGGGTAATAGCGAGGTCCAGCCAGACGACCGCCTGCATCGACCAGGCCGGTATATCGTAGGTTTTGGCCCCAACCATCATGGCTGAGAAAACAATAATGGCTATCACAAACAGCTCGAAGCTCTTCTTGCTTCGAAGTTCGAGAAATTTTGCCTGCAGGCTCAGTGTATCCATGAATTGGCGTTCATCCTGTTAATTGTGGACCGGTTCAGTGTCGCGACCATACTTAATGGTGGCTATCGTCCGGAAATCCAATGCCCATGGGCTCAAAAACAGATGGAAAAGCCCGGATCAGAGCCGGGTTTACGGGTTGATCCAAGCTGGCTAAATATACCTGCTCAGAGGCACATATCGAAGCATTGACCCTGGCACTTGACTCTGACCCCACCATTTTTGGTAGAGTTGATCGCATGGGTACATTACGTCTTATCTTGGGAGATCAGCTGAGCACATCGATTGCGACACTGTCGGATATCGATAGGCAGGCTGACCGGGTGTTGATGGTCGAGGTCAACGAGGAAGCCACCTATGTGCGCCACCATCAACAGAAACTGGTGCTGGTATTCTCGGCGATGCGGCATTTCGCCGATGAACTGAGAAAAGACGGTGTACAGGTCGACTATGTGCGCATCGACAGCGACGCCAATACGGGCTCATTCAGCGGTGAAGTGAAACGCGCATTGCAACGCTATGATCATGACCGGTTGGTGGTGACAGAGCCGGGCGAATGGCGGGTGCTTGAGATGTTCCGTACCTGGCAAAAAGACTTCGATATAACGGTTGAAATTCGCGAAGACGACCGTTTTTTGTGCTCGCTGGCGGAGTTCGCGCAATGGGCCGAAGACCGCAAAAGCCTGCGCATGGAGTATTTTTACCGAACCATGCGCCGCAAAACCGGCTGGTTAATGGATGGCGACAAGCCGGTCGGCGGCGAATGGAATTATGACAGGCAAAACCGCAAGTCATTACCCCGTGGCATGACCTTCCCCAGGCGGCTTCGGTTCGAGGCAGATGCGATCACGCAGGATGTTATACAACTGGTAAAAACCCGCTTTGACCATCACTTTGGCGAACTGGAATCATTTGGCTGGGCCACCAAGCGGGTGGATGCGCAGCGCGCATTGGCCCATTTTATCGAAGAATGCCTGCCGGGCTTTGGTGATTATCAGGACGCCATGAAAAGCGGCGAGGACTTCCTTTTTCATGCGCTTATCTCACCCTACCTGAATATCGGCCTTCTGGATCCCCGCGAGGTTTGCGAGGCGGCCCTTGAGGCCTTTGAGGATGAGCGGGCTCCTTTGCCTGCTGTCGAGGGCTTCATAAGACAGGTCATAGGCTGGCGTGAATACATACGCGGGTTTTACTGGCTGAAAATGCCGGGATACCAACGCAGTAATTTTCTCGAGGCACAAAGGCCATTGCCGGATTTTTTCTGGACCGGCAAAACCGACATGAACTGCCTGCGCCAGACCATCGAGACCACCCGTCGCCATGGATATGCACACCATATCCAGCGCTTGATGATTACCGGCAATTTTGCCTTGTTGGCCGGCCTCGAACCGGCCAAGGTGGAGGAATGGTATTTGCTGGTGTACGTGGATGCATTCGAGTGGGTCGAGCTACCCAACACGCATGGCATGGCGTTGTTTGCCGATGGCGGCCTGCTGGCATCCAAGCCTTATTCGGCATCGGGCGCCTATATCAACCGTATGTCGGATTACTGCTCGGACTGCCGCTTCAGTCCGGCCAAAAAACTCGGCGAAGGCGCATGCCCGTTCAATTACCTTTATTGGTATTTTCTGATCAGCAAGGAAAAACAACTCAAATCCAACCCGAGAATGGGCTTGGCCTACCGCAATCTTTTCAACAAGCCCGAAGACGAAATTGAAACCATTGTGGAACAGTCAGAGCAATTTCTCGAAAACCTGGAAGGCGCAGACGTGCAGCAATGAACCTGTCCCGCCAAACGGCCCATCGTGCCGGGCGCTTTATTCTGCCTTGGTAACTTCTTCCGGCGGCAAAGACGGTTTGCTTAAAATAAACCAGGCGCCCAGCGCCATGCTGCAGGTAATAAGCAGTTTCATCCAAACCGCTATCTGCAAAAAGATAAATATATAAACCAGGCTGGCTGCCATAAATAAAAGGGCGGTAGATTTAGCCACCACCGGAATCACCCTGTGCTTACGATATTGTTGCAACGGCGGGCCAAATATCCGGTGGGTGTATAACCAGTCATGAAAACGCCCGGAGCTGCGGGCAAAGCACCACAGGGCCAACAACATCAAAGGCGTGGTTGGAAGCACGGGTAAAAACACACCCACAAAGCCCAAACCAAACAACAGGCAGCCGAGAATAAATAACAAGGGACGCATCATCTGCTCAGAATAAACGAACAAGTGGGGTCGCAGTCAAGTGCAGGATTCATATGTGACAAATGACCTGTATGACCCTTAAACCCTGGACGAGGCGCCCGGTGCAAACATTTACAAACCAGCCTCTCTACTTAACCGAAGGAAGCGTTCGCGTTGCTCAGCCATGGCTGATTCGATTCGTTGCAGCGCATCCTGGTAGCGAGGCTCAAGCTCCAGTGTCTTGAATAACGGGTAGCTCAGAAAGAGCGCCCACTCGTCGAGTTGACCATCTTCGACTGCCTGCTCGATCCGCGCCAATGCGCCTTCTATGTCGCCCAGGACCAGGTGACATGCACTTGCTTTCAGGTTTAACTGGCTGCGCTGATGGCCCAGAAGCTTTTGGTCTACTTGTTCAAGGGCCGCCATGCTCATCTCGATTCCCAGGTCAGCATCGACCGCTTCGCGAATCATCCAGGCCCTGATGCAGGTTTCACCGGGGGCATCTTTCGCCATGCCCAGCATATCTTCGCGTTTTGGAGTGCCGCCCAAGGCCAATTCTACTTCAGCCGCAGCCACGGATGTTTCACCCCGAAGAGTATGGATATTTGCCCTCCATAAGTATCTGCTGGTATTTTCTGGCGGGAATGACCTGACCCAGGCATTCGCTGCCTCAAGTGCAGCATCGAGATTGCCCCGGCGCACGCTGATGAGACTCTCCGCCAATGCCAGTGTTGAACTGTTCGGGTCCAGTTTTTCTATCCGGTCAAGCACATCCTGGTACTGCGTTTCAATCCCAAGAGAGGTCAGCAGATTGACCTCACCCAGATGAAACATGATGTTCCCCGGGTCCCGCTGCTGTGCCTTTCTGCGCCATAGAAGTGCTTCCGCAAGATCACCCTGATCCAGCTTCAGGTCAGACATGCTGATGTAATTGAGAGCGAATGTTTCATCCAGATGGATCAGGTTGTTCAGTTGCTGCTCTGCCTCGTCGAAACGCCCAAGGCCGGCCAATGCCTGAATCAGCCGATTCCTGATGCTCGTTGAAAGTGGATCGAGTTCAGCGGCCCGCTGGGCGGCGACCAGCGCTTCACTCCCACGGGTATTGCGGCCGGCCAGGAAACTGGAATAGGTAGACCAGGCCTCTGGCAGACCCGGGCTGAGTTCGATGGCGCGCAACAGGGCTTCTTCATACTCCGGCACCCAGACGCCCTGTTCCAGCCGGATCAGTGCCGCGCGCGCCAGGTGAGCCTCGGCGATTTGATCGTTCAATTCAATTGCCCGGGTCGCGGCTTCCCTGGTGATTTCAAGAGCTTCAGTGCGATTCATATCGCTGAGAAACAAACCCTGCGAGGCGCTCCTGACCATGTCCGCCCAGGCGAGAGCAAAGTCAGGGTCGAGTTCGACCGCGCGTCGGAATTCCACCAATGCCTGGTCTGCGCCCGCAGAGCTATAGCGGGCAAGTTCCTGCCGGCCGCGAAGATAGGCGTTGTAGGCAGCCAGGTTATCAGTCGGGTTGTTACTGATTCGCTGTTGTTCTTCAGGTGACAGGGTCGACTTCAGCACATTGGCGATTTGTCCGGAAATTTCGCTTTGAATTTCGAACAGGTTGCTGGCGGTCAATTGCCGGTCAAAAATCTCAGCCCAGACGTGTTCATCCGAATCGGCCCTGATCAACTGCACATTGATACGCACGGTATTACCCGAGCGTTGCACCGCGCCTTCCATGATGTGCGCGACACTCAACTCCGCCGCGATCACCGGTAGTGTCTTGTCCGTATTGGCATACTGGCTGACCGTGGTTCTGGAAATCACCTTGAGGTCGGAGATCCGCGCCAGGTTTGTCAACAGGTCATCATGAATGCCCTGAACAAAAAATGCGTCATCTTCGAGCTTGCTGCGGTTTTCAAATGGCAGAACGGCGATCGATGGGCGGACATCCTCCCTGGGCGCATCGTCCTCCTTCAGGCTTTTTTCAGTGCTCTCAGCGACTGCCACTTCCTGCGTCGGGGCAGGAACGCTGGCCAGGAAAAACTTGTCGACCAACAGGTAACCGACCGCGGCCATCAACAGAACCACGATGGCAATATTCAGTTTCTGTGGGTTCTGGGCCCTTGTGGGTTTATCGGGAGCGTCCATCGTGTCACGTTTGACGCCTTCCGGCGTAAGCTCAAAGACCCATGCGAGAAACAGCGCGATAAAAAAACCCACCAGCAGCAACACAAAAATGATTTGCAGCACCCAGGCCGGCGCACCGATATTATCCAGCAGAATATCGGCGACCTGGATCACCAGCCATGCACCGACCAGGTAGGCAA
>JBFFWN010000045.1:0-17871 GCA_041570235.1 Lysobacterales bacterium
AATCGATGGCATAGAGCCGGGATGCAGGTACTGCTCCCAGGGACCGTCACAAACACGACTGCAGGGATGCAGGAGGTAGAGTAATGCAGGAGCAATTACCGAGGAAGTTTGTGGACGAGGCCCCAGGGATGGGTTCACGCCGTGTCCCTCGACTGCAGGGATGCAGGAGGTAGAGCAATGCAGGAGCAATTGCCGAGGGAGCAGTACCTGTAGCGCGGCTGACGCTCGCACTATTCATTTCGAAGCCATCTGAATGGAAACCTATTTAAAGACAAGCTAATCTGATGTAAGTCTGAGGTCTGAAATTCACAACCTCGGGATGAGGTTGCCGGTTCGTTCGGGATTGCCAGGGGTTCCAGAATCCCAACGCAAAAAAAAGGGGCCCTTTTACAGGCCCCTCCACAAATTCACCACCTAAGGGGGGTAGGTGATGAGGATGAACTTACTCGTAGCGGTCTTTCAACACTCTGAACACCAGCAAGAGCAGAATGGCGCTGAACGGGATGGCGATCCAGATTCCGTTGCTGATGTGGAACACGCTGGCAAGTGTGATCTCGCCAAAATTGGCGATTCCGATCAGCGGCGCCATAAATGGGTAGACCAGTGCGTATAGCGCTGCTCCGACAAGACCGCCGATCAGGGTGAACACGGCATCGGTTTTGCCTTCAGCAGATGCCAATAAGCAGGTGCCGGGGCAATAGCCCGAAATAGCGAAGCCGACACCGAAAATCAGGCCGGCAACAGCAATCCCGACGATATAGGTGGGCTTGATGTCCATGTGTGCCAGGTGTACAAGGTCAAGTGCGTAGATGCCAACCGTGCTTACCGCGATCGTCATCAGTATCAGTTTGATCACATGCAGATCTTTCAACAGCAAACTGCCGAGAATTTTGCGATAGCTGGATGCACCACCCAGTTGCATGACGGCGCCTATTGCCATGCCAATAACCAATCCAAGTAACAGTTTCATGATGACACCTTCTTTTTGTAGAGCATGCGCGCTGTCAGGATACCGGACGCGAAAATGGCGACGCCAAATACAAAAGAGCCTACGGTTAACTGGGAAATACCACTGATCATGTGACCCGAGGTACAACCACCCGCAAGACGTGCGCCGAACAGCAGCAATACGCCACCGGTAAAGGCATATACGAGTCGTTTGGGCTTGCTATCTCCAAATTGCTCGCGCCACATGGATGGCAGGGCGGCATCCTCACGCTGGCGAAAACGGTGCGTGGCGAGGGCGGAAATACCACTGCCCAGGAACATGCCAAACACCAGCATCCAACCGTAACCAATGCTCCAGTCGGCCTTTTCACCATACTTGTTCAGGTATTCATTGGCTGATGCCGCTTCGGGGGCAACGCTGTGGACGACAATCGCATCGGTCAGGACATACTGGGTTGAAACACCGAATGGTTTAACCAGTGCGGTTGCAGTAATAACCAGCAGTCCCAGCAATAAACCGGCTACCTTCCAGGAAAGTACAGGTGAGTCTTGCATATGTAAAATCTCATGATTTGGTAAATTAAGGGTTCGTATATTAGCGAAATATAATATAAAGTCAATGCAAAAGTAACAGTGATAACGATAATCATTAATAAAGATGTTCCATTGTATATTAAAATAATATAATATACAGATCCTCTTTTAAGCCTTCACATCTACGCACTTTAACGGTGACCGATAGCATTTATCATAGATGCTGGCGAAACGATTATGGAGATACATGAATGAAGCCCGAAGTAACCGCATTCTTTGATGATGATACCTTTACGGTAACCTACGTTGTCAGGGAGCCCGGGGGAAATATCTGTGCGGTTATCGATCCTGTGCTGGATTACGATCCCGATGCTGGCCGAACCTCTACACATTCCGCTGACCGCGTTCTGGCATTCATCGAAGAGAATGAGCTGGAAGTGGCCTGGATATTGGAGACCCACGCTCATGCGGACCACCTTTCCGCGGCCGCTTATCTGAAGTCAATCACCGGCGGCTTGACCGGCACCGGCAGCCTGATCACTGCCGTCCAGGCAACCTTCAAGGATGTTTTCAATCTCGGTGAAGACTTCGAGGCCAATGGCAAGCAGTTTGACTGCCTTTTCGATGACGGAGACCTGCTGGATTTGGGTGAATCCTGTATCCAGGTGCTGCATACGCCGGGGCATACGCCTTCATGTGTGACTTTTATGATTGGTGATGCTGCGTTTGTCGGTGATACGCTTTTCATGCCCGATTATGGAACCGCACGTGCAGACTTTCCCGGGGGCGATGCTGCCCTGTTGTATCGGTCTATTCAGCGCTTGTTTGCATTGCCGGATGAGACACGTTTGTTTATGTGTCATGACTACAAGGCGCCCGGGCGTGATGAATTTCTCTGGGAAACCACGGTTGCAGAACAAAGGGCGAACAACATACATATACATAACGGGGTATCGGAGCAGGAATTTGTCGATTTCCGTCAGACCCGCGATGCAGAGTTGAGCATGCCCAGGCTGATACTGCCATCTATCCAGGTCAACATTCGCTGTGGTGAAATGCCGCCGGCTGAAGATAACGGCACCGTCTATCTCAAAATTCCGGTCGATGCCTTGTAGGGCCGCATAGCCCGATGATGGGTTTATCCATATTTGCCTGGCTGGGCGCCATGGCCATAGGTGTCAGCCTGGGTCTTTTGGGTTCAGGCGGGTCAATCCTTACAGTACCCGTTCTGGTGTACCTGATCGGCCAGGATGAAAAGCTGGCGATAGCCGGTTCATTGGCCATTGTTGGTTCGATAGCACTCGCCGGAAGCCTGCCATACCTGAGGAAAAAGCGGGTTGACTGGCGCACCGTGGTGCTGTTTGGTATTCCCGGCATGGCCGGAACCTATATTGGAGCCTGGCTGGCCGCCTGGATATCAGGCCTGGTGCAGTTGGCATTGTTTGCAGTGGTGATGCTTTTGGCTTCCTGGCAAATGCTCAAGCCTGTGAAGATCGATGTTTCGCCGCATGAACCGCGTGAAATCTGGAAGATTGGACTGGACGGCTTGCTGGTGGGTATTCTGACCGGCCTGGTTGGTGTGGGTGGTGGCTTTTTAATCGTACCCGCACTGGTTTTGCTGGGAGGCCTGAGTATGCATCGGGCGGTTGCAACCAGCCTGGTCATCATTGCGTTGAAGTCGTTTACCGGCTTCTGGAAATACCTCGACGTGCTCGATCAACAGGGCCTGTCACTCGATTGGCGTATCATCGCCATTGTAACGGCGCTGGGTATCGTCGGCAGCTTTTTGGGCAGCCGTATTGCCGTCAGGGTTGACCAGCACAAGCTGCGCAGGGTATTTGGAATCTTTCTAATTATCATGGGTATCTATATCCTTGTGCGAACACTACCATCGGTATGGCCTTTTTAACCACTGAAGCCTGAAGAGACCCGGTTTATGGAAATCAAGAAAATTTCACCCTTTATATCCGTTTCACCACAGATTTATCCGGCGCATGTCGAACGGCTGGCCAACATGGGTTTCAAGACGCTGATCAATAATCGTCCGGATAATGAGAGCGATGATCAACCGTTGGCGGAAGAATTGAAGACGGAAGCCGAAAAACATGGTTTGGCGTTTATCAGTATTCCGATCACACCCGGCGAAATCACTGAAAAAGATGTTGAGGATTTCAGTCTTGAAATGAGCAGGGCAAAGGGCCCCGTGCTGGCTTATTGCCGTTCCGGGATGCGTTCCACCAGCCTGTGGGCCTTGTACGAGGCGGGTCACATGGCGCGGCAGATGGATTCGGATGCGATTATCAATTTTGCCTCCACCATCGGTTACGACCTCAGCTGGCAAAAAGAGCACCTCGATGAAATGGCCGCCAAGGCCTCTGGCATCAAGGAACCCGAACACCATGAGAGCCATGCAAACACCTATGATGTGGTTGTCGTGGGCGGTGGCAGTGCAGGTATTGCGGTTGCATCCAGCCTGCTGAAACGTCGCCCACAGTTGGATATCGTGGTGATTGAGCCGCGCTACAAACATTTTTACCAGCCGGGTTTTACCATGGTTGGCGCGGGCGTTTTCGAACCGCTCAAGGTACAGACGTTTACAGAAAAGGTCATGCCTGCGGGTGTTCGCTGGATCAGGACTGCAGCGGCGTCATTTTCTCCTGAGCGTAATCGCATAACACTGGAAGACGGCAGTCGTGTCGGTTACCGGCAACTGGTAGTGGCTTCAGGGTTAAAGCTGGACTGGGATGCGGTTGAGGGCTTGCACGAGACCCTTGGTAAGAACGGTGTTACATCCAATTACCGGTTTGATTATGCCCCGTATACATGGGAATTGGTCCAAAACCTGCGTTCGGGGCGTGCCATATTTACCATGCCGCCGATGCCGATCAAGTGCGCCGGGGCACCACAAAAAGCCATGTATCTATCCTGTGACCACTGGCTGCGCAGCGGTGTGTTGAAAGATATCGATGTCAGTTTCTGTAACGCGGGCGGTGTTCTGTTCGGTATTGATCATTATGTCCCGCCGTTGATGGAATACGTTAAAAAATACGATGCCGGTCTGAATTTTTTCCACAATCTCAAGGCGGTTGACGGTGAATCCCGGAAGGCCTTTTTTGAAGTTTGTGAACCGGGTAAGGAGACTCGAACCGAGGAAATGGATTTCGATATGCTGCATGTTTGCCCGCCGCAGACGGCGCCGGATTTTATCCGCAGCAGTCCGTTGGCCAACGATGCGGGCTGGGTCGATGTGGCCCAGGATACTCTGCGGCATAGGCGGTTTGAGAATATTTTCAGCCTGGGTGACGTCTGTTCTGCGCCCAACGCCAAAACGCTGGCGGCAGCAAGGCTGCAGGCGCCGGTGGTGGCCGAGAACCTGCTGGCGGTATTTGATGGCAAGGAACCCACAGCGGCATACAATGGTTATGGCTCGTGCCCTTTGACCGTTGAAAAAGGCAAGATTGTGCTGGCCGAGTTTGGTTATGGCGGAAAACTGTTGCCAACCTTTCCCGAGTGGCTGATCAAGAGTGATGAGCCCAGCAAGCTGGCCTGGTTTCTGAAAGAAAAGATGTTGCCAACCGTCTATTACCAGTTAATGCTCAAGGGCAGGGAGTGGCTGGCAAAACCGGATGTCATCGACAGGGGTTAAGGTTCACTTAACCCGCTCGGCCATGAACATCGGCCCTCCGCGCCAGCGTGGAAAGCCGTATCCGTTGACCCAGATGACATCCAGGTCGCTGGCCTGCCTGGCGATGCCAGCGGCGAGTATTTTTCGACCTTCGAGCGCTATGGCGTTGATCATGTTGTTCTGAATGTCTGTTTCTGACAGGTCGCGTTGAATGACTCCCAGGCGCTTTGCCTCTTGCCTGATTAAATCCAGGACCTCCGGGTCTTCGCTCGCCTCTCCCGTTTCAGGGTCGTAACGGTAAAACCCGCGCCCGCTTTTGCGGCCAAGAAACCCGTGCTCAACCAGCAGATCGGCCGGGCGGAAAAAACAGGGGTCATCTGGCGGGCTGGGGTTCTGGCGGCGCGCCTTGTAACCGATGTCGATTCCGGATAAATCCATTACCGCAGCCGGCCCCATGGCCATACCCCATTTTTTCATGGCCTGGTCAAGCTGCGCCGGCGTGACGCCTTCGAGTAACATTTGCTGCCCCTGGCGCTGATAGGCGGAATACATGCGGTTTGCGGCAAATCCAAATCCGTTACGTGCCAACACACAACGCTTGCCAAGTTGTTTGCCCAGTCTCATGGCCGTGGCAATGGCTGCGCCTGATGTGTGTGATGTGCGGATCACCTCGAGCAGTTTCATAATGTGGGCCGGGCCGAAAAAATGCATGCCAATTACCCTTGACGGGTCTTTGACCGCTCCGGCGATGGACTCAATATCAAGATACGAGGTATTGGTGGCCAAAATGGCATCCGCTTTGCAATATTGGTCGAGCAAACCGAATATGTCGCGTTTTACAGCCATGTCTTCAAAGGCTGCTTCAATGACGAGATCATCATCCCCCAATGAGGCGTAATCACAGCTGCCGCCGATCAGGGACATCCTTTGCTGCTTTTGCGTTTCGTCTATACGGCCGGAGGCCTGCATTTTGGCGTAGGACTGTTCGATCAGCTGGAGTGATTGCTCGAGGTTCTCCTGGTTGGTTTCGATGATGCGGACGGCGATACCGGCGTTGGCCAGGCACATTGCGATTCCCCGTCCCATGGTGCCTCCGCCGATGACGGTGACGTTTTTGATGGCAATCGCTTGCCCGGTGATCTCAGACGGTAATTTGGCCGAGGCCCTCTCCGCAAAAAATATGTGTCGCAATGCCCTGGATTGTTCCGAGCTGAGACATGCAGTGAATAACTCACGTTCGCGCGCGAGACCATCGGCGAATGATAAATTCAATGTATTAGCGATCGATTCAACTGCAACCATCGGCGACTGCTGGCCCCTGGCTTTGTGCTTGACCCGGTGCTTCCATGTATCAAGCACCTTGCGGTTTGCTGCAGAGTCCTGCATGTCAATATCAGATACGCGTGGCCTGGCATCACCCGAATCCAGTATTTCCGAGGTAAATGCGATGGCTGCTTCCAGCAAATCCGGCGTATCGCTTAAACGGTCTACCAGCCCCATTTGCATGGCTTCTGCGGCGCTCACATGGCGGCCGCTGGTAATCATATCGAGGGCATTTTCCAGGCCTGCGATCCTCGGTAGCCGTTGTGTGCCACCTGCTCCCGGGATCAGGCCCAGGTGCACCTCGGGTAAACCGACCATGGCCGAGGCATCGGCGATGCGGTATCGACAGGCCAGGGCGGTCTCCAGACCACCGCCAAGGGCAGTCCCATGCAGTGCAGCAATAATGGGTACGGGACACTGGTCCAGGATCTCCAGCACATCCGGCAGGTATGGTGCCTGTGGTGGTTTGCCGAACTCCCTGATATCCGCGCCGGCAATAAAGGTGCGTCCCTTGCAGATCAGCACGATGGCCTTGATCAACGGGTCTGAGGATGCTTTGTTGACATGTTCCACCAGGCCGCTGCGCACCGATTGTGACAGGGCGTTAACGGGTGGGTTGTCAATGCCGATGACAGCAATTGATCCTCGATTTTCAAGCAATACAGTCTGGCTCATTGGGGCTTATCCATTACAGGTTATTTGCTCAGGGGTTTGGTTCGGTATGGGAAAGCGACATTTTTCGGTATCAGGGCCAGTGAATTCATTGGCTTTAAGACCGGGTAGTTCCCGGTTGACCCAACTCGTTGTAGGACCCAGCAATTGCCGGTACAAACCGGCCGTCAGCATGCGGGCTTCATGGCCAGGCCAGTCTTCGGGAAGCATGATGGCGGGTAACTCGGGGTCGGAGAGAAGGGTTTTTCGATATTCGTGTATCAACAGGATTCGTAACAACAGCTGCTGATGTCCGTTGAGTAACTTCGCCTTTTTGAGGACTTCCCGGGCCTTCAGGTAATGCCTGATAAAACGCAGGTAATCCTGCTCGAGGTCTTCCAGGTTCCATTGTGATGACAGCAGCGCCTGCAGGTTTTCATCGTTCTCAACTTTTGCCTGCATCAAGACCACACTATCGCCGAGATCCAGGTCCTTGAGTAATTCATCGAGCGCCGGGTGGGGGTAGCAGGGGAGTGCGAAAACCGAATTCGCCAACCGGCCATATCCCAGCCATAAAAGCCCCCGGCTCAGTGCGTCGCGTCTGTCCTCGCTAACCTGCGAGGTGAATACCAGTGTCCAGGCGCCATCCCATGTGGGCGCATCAGTGGCATAGATACGCGCGGCCGCCCGCCGATAATAATTTTGACCGGTTGTGGTCAGGCGGTAGTGGCTGCGCCGCCCCTGCTTACGTGAATCAAGCCAGCCGTCTTTGACCAGTCGGAATACGGCTGTGCGGGTCAGCCGGTCACTGATTCCAAGGGGTTCCAGCATTTGGATGACATTACCCAGCCAGATTTCCCCGCCATGCTGGGTCACCACATCACAGAAAAAGGTGAATACCAGCGTGGTTGCGCTGATCTGGCCATCTTTCATCCTGGCTTTCAGAAAATCTTCTAGTGATTGGTCTGCCGGCATGTGCTTTTTGCCCCCGGTTCAGAATTGGTCGAAATCAACCACGATCTTTTTAGAAACGGGATGTGACTGGCAGGTCAGAATATAACCGTTGTCGATTTCCTCCTGGCGCAGGGACTGGTCCAGATCCATTTCCACCTCGCCTTCCAGCAACCTGGCCTTGCAGGTAGCGCAGACGCCGCCCTTGCAGGAAAAGGGCAGGTCAAGGGCATTTCTGAGTCCGGCATCGAGGATGTTTTCACCATCCGTGCTGAGCATGAATGTGTATTCGCGGCCACCCGACAGCAGGCTGACCTCGCTGACCATGTCCCCATACTCGCGGGCGCGCGCGTGATGGCGCTCAATGGCCTGCCGGGCTTTCTCTGCCGAGGCGGCGAACAATTCAAAGTGGATGTTTTCTTCCGCAATACCCTCACCCCGAAGACCGCGGGATACTTCCGAGATCATGGCTTCAGGACCGCAAAGAAAGAATTCGTCATAGGCGCGAATACTGATCAGGCGCCGGTTCAACGCGCCGCCTTTTCGATTGTCCAGGTGACCAAAAAACAGGTCGGATTCCTGTGGTTCACGACTGAAGATGTTGATCCAGTGGAACCGTTGCATATGGGCGTTTTTCAGAAAAGCCAGGTCGTTGCGAAACATCATGCTGGCGGTGCGCTGGTTCCCGTACAGAAGTGTCACCTGGCTCAGCGGTTCGCGGGCAAGCACGGTTTTGATGATAGACAGAATCGGCGTAATACCGCTTCCGGCGCAGATACACAGGTAATTTTTGCCCTTTTGGGGGTTGATATCTGTGTAAAAATCTCCCCGTGGCGGCATGACATTGAGCGTATCGCCCGCTTTGAGGCTTTCATTGGCCCAGCTTGAGAATACGCCACCCTCGACATGTTTGATGGCCACTTTCAGAACCTGGTCATCGAGCCCGGCACATATGGAATAGGATCTTCTGACCGTTTCTTCAGCGATCTTCTGTTCCAGGGTCAGGTATTGGCCCTGTATGAAACTGAACGTTTCCCGCAGATCTTCAGGGACTGCAAACGTCACCACGACCGCATGTTCGGTTTCCCTGCTAACGTCGCTGACTTTTAATGGATAAAATTGATGGCTCAAAGCGGCTTACCCTTTTTCACAGGCACTTGAAATAGTCGAAGGGCTCAAGGCAATCGCGGCACTGATAAAGCGCTTTGCATGCGGTTGAACCGAACTCGCTGATCTGTTTTACATCCTCACTGCTGCATTGGGGGCATTCGATGCGCTCAATGGTTTTTCCACAACTGGTCCCGGCCGGTGGTGCGATGCCATAGTCGCGCAGTTTTTTGCGGCCGTCTTCAGACATCCAGTCGGTGGTCCAGGCAGGACTGAGGCTCTGCCGAACCGTCACATCCCGGTAGCCTGCTTTTGCCAATGTGCTTTCAATATCCGCACGCATGGCGTGCATGGCCGGACAACCTGCATAGGTGGGCGTGATGGTGACCTGTACGCTGCCCTTGTCACAGTGCACTTCACGGATGACACCGAGGTCCGCAAGCGTCAGAACGGGTATTTCCGGGTCAACAACCGTGCTCAGCAACTCATTCACCCGTTCGGTTTCGTGGTCCATGATTCCAGTCACCACTGCAGGCCCGGATAGCTGCGTTGCAGAAACTGCATTTCGGCCAGCATAAAGCCGAGGTGCTCACTGTGCATGCCCTGCCGGCCTCCACCGATCGCCCAATCATTTGCCGGCACCTCGAGCGTTGCTTCTTCCAGGACCTCTGTCATTGCATGGTCCCAGTCCTGTCGAAGTGCGGCGCGGTTGACCGCGATACCGGTATCGAGCAATTGCACCTCGTCATCCGGCATGTCAAACATCTCGTTGGCATACCCCCACAGCTCGTTGAAGGCATCCTGGCTGCGAGTATGGCTTTCATCGGTGCCATCACCCAGGCGGACGATCCAGTCGCGGCTGCGCCTCAAATGGTAGCGGCTTTCCTTGATGGCCTTGCAGGCAATGGAGGCCAGCGTTGCATCACTGGAATGCTGCAAGCGCTGATAAAAAAGCATGTCGTAGGTATCAACCATCAACTGGCGGGCCATGGTGAAGGCGAAATCGCCGTTGGGCAGTTCATTGATCAGAAAATTACGGTAGTCGCGGCAGTCCCGAAGATAGGCGAAGTCGTCCTCGCTGCGTCCCTTGCTATCCAACTCTGCGGCGTAGCTATAGAAAAAACGGGCCCGGCCGATAAAATCCAGCGCGACGTTGGTCAGCGCCAGGTCCTCTTCCAGAAAAGGCCCATTGCTACACCATTCTGACAACCTGTGCCCGAGCACCAGAGAATCATCTCCGAGGGCAATGCAGTAGTTGAGTAATTTCTGTTGTAAATCAGGCATACACCGGCTCACATGTTGTCCACTTCTTTTGGAAGTTTGTAATGGGTTGCATGGCGGTAGGGCTTGTCATCCATCGGGTCATAAAACGATTCAACATCGCTTTCCTGCGAGGCAGTGATGTCGCTTGATTTGACCACCCAGATGCTGACGCCCTCGCTGCGCCGCAGGTACACGTCACGGGCATATTCCAATGCCTGTGCCGGGTCTTCGGCGTGCAGGCTGCCGACATGACGGTGATCCAGACCGCGTTTTGAGCGAATGAAGATTTCATACAACGGAAGTGATAATTGGCTCATTGATTGACTCCTTATTCAGGCCGCTTCCCGGGCCTTGCGTTTTAATTCGTAGGCATGCATCGCATCGCGCACCCATTGCCCGTCTTGCTGCGCACGGATGTGGTGTTGCAGGCGTTGCCGGTTGCAGGGGCCGTTGCCTGCAATCACCCGCTTGAATTCTTCCCAGTCGATTTCACCAAAGTCGTAATGACCGCGCTGATCGTTCCATTTGAGGTCCGGGTCGGGGATTTTCAGACCGATGAAGTCCGCCTGCGGCACTGTCTGGTCAACAAAGCGCTGCCTGAGTGCGTCATTGCTTTCGCGTTTGAGTTTCCACTTCATCGACTGGCCGCTATGCGCCGACTCTGAATCATGCGGCCCAAACATCATCATTGACGGCCACCACCAGCGATTGAGCGAATCCTGCGCCATGGCCTTTTGTTCCTCGCTGCCACGTGCCAGCGTCATGACGGCCTCGTAACCCTGGCGCTGATGAAAGCTCTCCTCTTTACAGATGCGTATCATGGCGCGTGAATATGGCCCATATGATGTGCGCTGCAATGACACCTGGTTGACAATCGCGGCGCCGTCAACCAGCCAGCCAATCATGCCGATATCGGCCCAGGTCAGGCTTGGGTAATTAAAAATCGACGCATACTTTGCCCTGCCTTCGTGTAGTGCCTTGACCATTTCATCACGGCTGGTACCGAGTGTTTCAGCGGCGCTGTACAGGTACAGACCATGACCCGCCTCGTCCTGGATTTTGGCCAGCAGAACGACCTTGCGGTAAAGACTGGGCGCACGGGTAATCCAGTTACCCTCCGGTTGCATACCGATCACTTCCGAGTGTGCGTGTTGCGACATCTGCCGCAGTACATTCTTTCTGAATGCATCGGGCATCCAGTCCTTGGGCTCTATGCGATCGTCATTGGCAATTTTCGCTTCGAAGGCTGCCAGGCGAGGGTCCGTTGGTGCACTGCTTTGGGTCATGTTTTTGTTACCGGTTGAATCCAGGGGGCTGAAGGTTAAGCAGGGTTATATGATACATAAAAAATAGATTGTAACGTACAAAGTGTATCACTTTACCAGGGGGTTTGCAGGATGCGCATTTGCTTTTTAACGGATTCTGCCCCATGTTACTTGGCATGGATTGCTTACAGGAAACAAAGGTATCTTGTCCCTGGTGTGGTGAAAGGTTTTCGGTTTTGCTCGACCTTTCCGTACCGCATCAGAATTATGTCGAAGACTGCCAGGTCTGCTGCTGCCCGATCGTCTTTGATGTCACCGCACAAATTGAAGGTGACGCCTTGGTGACCGTCAGCAGGGAGGGCGAGTAAAGCCCGGGGCCCTGGTGAAATATCGGGGCTAACCGGGTGTAAACCGCGGTGGCCGTTTTTCCATGAAAGCAGCGACACCCTCACGATAGTTGTCACTTTGCCCGAAGGTTCGCATCGCCTGTTCTTCCAGTGCCAGTTGCTCATCCAGTGTATTGCTGGCCGAGACGTGCAGCAGTTTTTTGATCGCGCCCAGGGCCGCGGTTGGTTGACCGGCAAAATGCCGCGCCAGTTTGCCCGCTTCATCCTGCAACTGGTCATCGTCGACACACTTCCAGATCAGCCCCCATTGTTCAGCCGTTTCAGCCGGCAGGCGGTCACCCAGCAAGGCTAGCCCTTTGGCGCGGGCCAGCCCTACCGCACGCGGAAGATTAAAGGTGCCGCCAGAATCCGGCACCAGGCCGATTTTGCAAAATGCCTGGATAAAGCTCGCCGAGCGTGCCGCGAGCACGATATCGCAAGCCAGTGCGATACTGGAACCAGCGCCTGCGGCAACACCATTGACCGCACAGATAACGGGTTTGGGCAGATTCATGATGCTGTGGATCAACGGGTTGTAATTCTTCTTCACCGACTCGCCGAGGTCCGGTCTGCCTTCATCGTTGGACACGGCGCGGTCGCCCAGGTCCTGGCCGGCGCAAAATCCCCGGCCTTCTCCGGTCAATACAAGACAGCGAATATTGTCATCACTCTGGACCTGTTTCATGGCCTCGCGAACCTCTTCATGCATCTCCCGGGTAAAACTGTGAAGAGATTTGGGGCGGTTAAGCTTGAGCGTGGCGACGCCCTCATTGATATCAAAAACGATGGTGTTGAATGACATTGTTTGATTCCTGTTTGTGTGCAGCAAGAGGATACAAAACGGGGCAATAAATAGATAGTTGTCACCGCTGTTCCAATTTCTCTAAGCCTCATATGCGAAATGCAAAGGAAAAAACCGGGATTGAACGACATTGGCTTCGCCTGGCCTTCAACTTGTTATCTGCCGGGACCGCCAAGGGGGTGCAGTATCTTCCTTCAGAACACGCCATAAACACATCCGTGTGGTCTCGGGCGCGACATCCATGTCGCTTACGGTTCTGAATGAAGATACTGCACCCCCTCGGCTATGTGGCTGCTCATAGGACCGTGGTTTCGCTCAACGCTAACGACGCTGCGTCAGAGCCGGGGTGGATAGTTACTGCCAGGACCGTGAGCGGCATGGATGCCGCGCCCGAGGCTACAAGGATGTACTCGTGCCGAGTCCTGGCAGTAACTATCCACCGCGGCTTCTTCCACCGACTTTGACTGAGACAGCAGAGGATAGTTGTGTATCATATAAGACTGCCTGCTTTTTGGATGATGTCAATCTTATGCCCGCATACAGCCTTGAAGGAATTACCCCGGTCGTACACCCCGAAGCGTTTGTACACGAAACCGCCGTGTTGATTGGCGACGTGATCGTCGGCGCCAACTGTTATATCGGACCAAATGCGTCATTAAGGGGCGATTTTGGCCGTATTATCGTCGAAGATGGCGCCAACGTGCAGGATACCTGCGTAATGCATTCATTTCCCGGAAAGGACTGCGTGGTTGAACGCAACGGGCATATTGGTCATGGGGCCGTTTTGCATGGTTGCCGTATAGGCGCCAATGCGATGGTCGGTATGAACGCGGTCGTCATGGACAATGCCGTGATCGGGGACTCGTCCATTATTGGAGCAACGGCCTTTGTGGCAGCGGGTTTTGAATGTCCTCCAGGCAGCCTCGTGGTCGGTGCTCCGGCAAGCATAAAAAGAAGCCTGTCCGAAGAGGAAATCAACTGGAAAAGCCGGGGTACATTGGAGTACCAGCAGTTGGCTCAGCGGTGCAAAGCGTCTTTGAAAAGCACCGACGCGCTGACAAGCGTCGAAGACGACAGGGCCAGGATCAAGATTGGAAAATATGAATTCAAACCATGAAGGATTCGTGCCCCCGAAGGGCTGACCCCCGTATGAGTCAGCAACAGCGAACATCATTAATGGTTGATTCAATTCGTACTTCTAAACCAATAACCCTATACTGATAATATCTGCTACCGGAGACTATCCATGCGTCGAATTCTGATCTTAATGTTCTGTGTTTCGTTCACATTGATCGGTTGTGTGACAAACCCGGTCACCGGTGAGAAAAATTTCATTTTGCCCAACCTTGATGAAGACTGGGAGCGCCAGGTCGGTGCGCAAATGTATGCGCCGATGCGGCAGGCGGAGGGTGGGGACTATATCCTTGATCCGGCCCTGACAGGGTACGTTGAAGGCGTTGGAGGGCGACTGGCAGCGCAGGCAAAACGTGATCTGCCTTACGAATTTCATGTGCTGAACAGTTCGGTTCCGAATGCCTGGGCATTACCCGGTGGCAAGATTGTCATCAACCGGGGTCTGCTGAACGAGTTGAATTCAGAAGCTGAACTGGCGGCGGTGCTGGGACATGAAATCGTGCATGCCGATGCCGCCCATGGTGCACGTCAACAATCCAAGGGTATGCTGACCCAGGTTGGTATGATGGCTGCGATGATTTATGGCGCCAGCCAGGCCAAGTCTGAAATGGGCCAGCAAATTGCCATGATGGTGCCGCAGCTGGGCGCCCAGTTGATTACCACCAAGTACAGCCGTGATGCAGAGCGCGAATCGGATCTCTACGGTATGCAATACATGTCAGCTGCCGGCTACAACCCCCAGGGTGCGGTGGAACTGCAGGAAACCTTTGTAAAGTTGTCTGAAGGGCGCCGTAGCGATTGGCTGTCCGGTTTGTTCGCCTCGCACCCGCCCTCGCCGGAGAGGGTGGCCAATAACAGGGCTGCAGCAAAGTCATTGCCACAAGGGGGTGAATTTGGCCGCGAAGTTTATGCACGCAAAACAGCCCGCCTGAGGGAAAAATTGCCGGCTTACGAAGCTTATGACAAAGCACGCAAAGCCCTGCAGGAGGATAACTTCAGTGAGGCACAGCAGCTCAATGAAAAAGCACTGCGTATTGAACCGCGCGAAGCCATGTTTCATGCGCTTTCGGGTGATATACATGCGGCCAAAGGTGAATTCAGAAAGGCGGAAAGTGCCTACGACGATGCCGTTAAACTCAACGATGGTTTTTTCTACAACTATCTCCGTCGCGGCCAGGCGCGTTATGAGCGCGGCAATTATGGACCGGCCAGGTCGGACCTGGAACGCAGCCTGAAGCTGCTGCCGACCGGAGATGCCCATTACATGCTGGGTAAGCTTGATAAACGATCGGGCGATATGAATTCGGCCATTGGGCACTATCAGAAAGCGGCCCAGTCCGGCAGCAAACAGGCACAGAGGGAACTGGTGTTGCTTGAATTGCCGTCAAACCCCGGCAAATATATTGATGGCAAGGCGGCATTGGCGCAGGATGGCTTTGTCCATGCAGCGGTCAGAAACAACTCTTCCGTGACCGTCAGCGGGATAAAGGTCAAAGTTGAATATATCAATGCCGAGGGGAATTTACGCGAGTATGCAATGGACCTTGGCAAAACGCTGGGGCCAGGTGAATGGAC
The DNA here is from genome assembly GCA_041570235.1 of Lysobacterales bacterium. Taxonomy (GTDB): domain Bacteria; phylum Pseudomonadota; class Gammaproteobacteria; order Xanthomonadales; family SZUA-36; genus SZUA-36. Next base: position 15,565 of record JBFFWN010000045.1, read on the forward strand.
GTCTTCGCCAACCAGTATTCGTGATATAAAGGGTTCCAATGAATTGGCGCGCCGGGTGAGGGTAACCGTTACCGGGGCCAGAATAGTAGAAGACAAGTAACCATTAGAAGGCGGTGAAATGACTAACAGAATTTTGGGTGTCGCACTATTGATTATCGGTTTGGGCCTGGCTTATTGGGCTTATCAGCAATCCGATTCCATCGGTTCGCAACTGGCAGAAGCCGTGACCGGTTCACCAACTGATAAGGTTATGACTTTATATATTGGGGGTGCAGTAAGTTTTGTGCTTGGCCTGTTACTGGTGTTTAAGAAATAGAGGGACATATGATGGAAGCGAATGGCTTGATTTTTACCCTGATTATCGGCGCAGTGGCCGGCTGGCTTGCTGGCAAAATCATGAAAGGCAGGGGCTTTGGTATTCTGGGTAACATTGTTGTCGGTGTAGTCGGTGCCGTGCTGGGTGGTTTTCTGTTCGGGTTGCTTGGCATCTCCGCAGGTGGAATGGCGGGTTCACTGGTCACCGCAACCGTTGGCGCCATTGTATTGCTTTGGATCGTCAGCCTGGTCAAGAAATAAACTGATACCCACCCTGGGGCAGGCGGCCTTTGCTCTTTAAGTTCAGTCGTCTGCCCGCTCGACCAGGGTCATGATGTCGTAAACCGCAACGGTGACATCATCCTGGTTGGTGACTTCAGCATCCCATACGACGATTCCGGAAGCGCGATCCTCATCGGGGCGTCTGTCCTTCCGGATTTTTTCCTTGGCGGTCAATCGTACGCGGATCGTATCGCCGATACCGACAGGTTCGGTAAACCTCAGGTTTTCGAGGCCATAGTTGGCAATCAATGGTCCCTGCGCGGGGTCAACAAACAAACCCGCAGCGGCGGAAATGACAAAATAGCCATGTGCTATCCGTTTACCGAAAAATGATTGCCTGGCGCCGATCTCATCAAAATGAACGTAAAAATGATCACCCGATACACAGCCGAAGTTGACGATGTCCGCCTCTGTCACCGTTCTTCGGTGTGAAATCAGGCTGTCGCCAATCTGTAATTCATCAAAGGTTTTCCTGAACGGGTGGATCGGCCCGATTTTCGGTGTGGCGCCGGTGGTGAACTGTCGCGTGATGGCGGTCAGCGTATCCGGCGAACCCTGTAAAGCGGTTCTTTGCATATAGTGCTTGATAGCCCTGACCCCGCCCAGTTCCTCACCACCGCCGGCCCGGCCCGGCCCGCCGTGAACCAGTGGCGCCAATGGTGAACCATGGCCTGTCGATTCGCTGGCGCAATCACTGTTCAATACCAGCATGCGGCCATGCCAGGCAGCTGAACCCAGCACGATTTTTGCCGCTTCATCGTTGTCTGCAGTGACGAGGGAACCCACCAGGCTGCCCTTGCCCATGCGGGCCAGTTCAATCGCCTCGTCTGTATTCCGGTAGGGCATGATGGTGCTGACCGGCCCGAAGGCCTCGACCGAGTGTGCATCGTGATTGGAGAATGGTTTATCGCAGTACAACAGCGTTGCCGGAAAGAAAGCGCCTTTGTCACGATCGGCGCCGATAACCTCGAACTCACGCTTGCCGCCATAGACAATCTCGTTTTCGACGGACAGTTGATCAACCGCCTGCCAGACATCATTCACCTGGTCGCGTCCGACCAGTGCCCCCATTCTGACGCCTTCGACGGCGGGATCACCAAGGGGTGTTTTCTCGAGCCTTACCGAGAGCGCTTCAATCACTGCCCCGGTAAAACTCTCAGGTACGATTGCACGGCGGATGGCGGTGCATTTCTGCCCGGCCTTGACCGTGATCTCCTGCGCCACCGCCTTGATGAAAAGGTCAAATTCGGGGGTTCCCGGCGCTGCATTGGCGCCCAGGATCGAGCAATTCAGTGAATCGGCTTCCAGGTTAAACGGGATGCTGTTGGCAACGATATTCGGGTGGGACTTGAGCATTCGCCCGGTCACAGCCGAACCGGTGAAAGTGACGCTGTCCTGTTCATCCAGGTGATCCAGGATATCTCCTGTACGGCCGCAGATCAGTTGCAGTGAACCTTCCGGCAAAATACCGGAGGCGATAATTTCCCTGACCATGGCCCCGGTCAGGTAACTGGATACGGTGGCCGGCTTTACGATCGCCGGTACACCGGCCAGCAGGCTTGGCGCGATCTTTTCCAACATGCCCCAACATGGAAAATTGAACGCATTGATATGCAGTGAAACACCATGTTTGGGTGTCAGGATGTGACGACCGACGAAACTGCCCTTTGCCGACAGCCGTTCAACACCGCCCTCGACAGCAAAGGTTTC
>JBFFWN010000046.1:0-17783 GCA_041570235.1 Lysobacterales bacterium
AAGTGCCGCCGATGTTCAAAAAGCTGTCGATTTTGCGCGTGAAAATTCCTTGTTGTTGGCAGTTAAATGTGGCGGTCATGCTGCAAAAGGAACGTCAAGTTGTGACAAGGGTATGCAAATTGATCTTTCACAAATGCGTAATGCGCGAGTGGATCCTTCTACCAAGACTGCACGCGTAGCAGGCGGCAGTCTTTTGGGCGAACTTGACTATGAATCCATGTCCCATGGTTTGGTGACCACAGCTGGCTCGGTTTCACATACTGGGGTTGGCGGACTGACTCTCGGTGGAGGATTTGGACGATTACAACGCCGTTTTGGTTTGACCATTGATAATGTGCTGGAAATGGATATCGTGACACCGAATGGCCAACTTCGACGAGTTGGACCGAACAATAATCCAGATCTATATTGGGCTCTTAGAGGTGGTGGTGGTAATTTTGGTGTTGTCACTTCATTCTTGTTTCAACTGCACGAAATGCAACGTGATGTGGTGACTGGCTACATGGCATACCCGTTGTCAGAGGCTAAAGAAGTTCTCAATTATTTTGTGGAATATTCGCAAACCATACCAGATGAATTGAACATGAGTGCTGGTGTGGGTGCTCGTTTAGGAAGTGAACCAACTGTGTTTATTAGTTTTGTCTGGAGTGGCGACTCTGACAAGGCCGATAAATACATCGAACCATTGCGCACAGCTGGTAAAGTTATCCGTGAAAGCGTAGAGAAAAGGGATTATGTAGATGTGCAACGATCTGGCGACTGGGGAGATGATGCACGCTCGTTTACTGGTCATATGGAGGCTGGATTTTTTAGGAGCGTGAACAGTGAAATGATCGACAAATTAGTTGATAACTTTGAAGCACATCCTGATCGTGGAACACGTTTTTTCATAGGCAGGCTAGGTGGCGCTATTGGCCGTGTAGCAAATGCAGATACTGCCTTTGCACACCGTGATGCCAATTTCAGCATGCTCTCTTTTGTAAGTTGGAAAGTCGGCACCGAAGGTGCTGAACATGTGAAATATATTAATTCACATCAGGCGCATGTCGATCCGTACTCAACAGGCTTTTATGTCAATGACTATTTTGATCATACTCAGGCTGAAGTGAATGCTACATATCGGGAAAATTTCCCACGCCTATTAAAAATCAAGCAACAGTACGATCCGACCAATCTATTTCGCCTGAACGCTAATATTAGAAAAGTCTAGCTAGTTGGTTTAAATGCCCTATGGATGCTATTCCTGCGTTGATCAGATATGTGACATTGATCCTTCCTGCTGTGCGTTGGAGTTCGATTAATCTTGTCTCGACAGAGTAAGTTCAGATTGTCGTTTGGTATGTGAGTAGACAACTTGCATGGGCAGCTATTGGCCGGAAGCGGTCCTACGTGATTGCTGTTTACGAACTTCCGCTTCCGGGCGGTAAGAAGCCATTCAATTCGCACGAATTTCCATAATGTGAGCTGCTGCTAACGGCCAGGAGCAGCCCCTTAAGACAAATAATTATTAACTACTTCATACGACTGCATGTGGGTGGTCCTGTACTGATATGAACAGTAAGGCTGTGATTCAGTTACAGATACCCGTAGACTTAGCAAGTTAATGGCATCCTTTGCAACTGCATCAATACCTTTGAAATTGAGAAAATGCGGACAGCCATATTTTGACTGGTTGTGTATTTTGACCATGCCATGGTGACCGCAAGTTGCTGAATAAACTCTGATGACAGACTCTAGTAAATATTTGAAAAAAGAAAATAAAACCAACTTAAAGCTCAATTTCCCGAAAGGAATGATGATGAAAAAACCAACGCTTTTTGCATTTTTTTTAGCTATTTCAACGGCCGCATTTTCTGAAGTAATAATTCCAGAGATTCCAAATTCCGATATTGCAGGAGCTGAGGATCATCCCCTTCTAAAACGATACGCAGATTCCTACATCGTTGTCGATCAACGAAAAAGCTATGATGAATTCACCTTTCCTACGTCGATGCTTGGCACAAAAAAAAATGGCGTGGGGATTATCACGAACTATTACATCGATCAGTCAAAAACAGTGGAGGGTCCGTATACACGTCTTGTATATGTGCTTCCTGAGGGCCGTTCGCCATTGGAGGTTTTGCGAAATTACCAGGATGAAATTGTTGCACAGGGCGGTGAAGTACTCTTTGAATGCAAACGGGAAGAGTGTGGTGGTAACCCCGGGAAAGGCATTCAAAAAGAATACAATTCAACAGGTTTAAGCTTGGCCATGGTTCTTCGTCCGCGCGAAAGACTGGGCCTGGAAAGCTACTCTCAAGGTTATTGTGCGACGATCGGCGATATAGTGGATCAGCGCTATATAGCGGCGGAACTACCTGAACTGGGAGCGTACATCTCAATTCATACCTACACAATTAAGGATTTTTCTTATACGAACTGCAATGCCTTTGTAGGACGCGCAGTTGCAGTCGTCGATATTGTCGAAGGAAAACCACGTGAAAAAAACATGATCACTGTAGAAGCCAGTGATATGGCTCAACAAATATCAGCGACGGGAAGTGTTTCTCTCTATGGTATCTTTTTCGATACCAATAGCGCGTCTGTCAGAGAAGACTCTGAGACGACGCTTCAGGAAATCGCGAAATTATTTCAGCAACAACCAGATCTGAACCTGCTGGTGGTTGGCCACACGGATAATGCGGGTGCCTTTGAATACAACATGAAATTGTCTCAAAACCGGGCACAGTCTGTGGTGGACGAATTGTCAACGAAATATGGAGTTTCACAAGATCGTCTGGTACCTGTCGGTGTGTCCTATGCCAGCCCTGTGTCATCCAACGCAACGGCAGAGGGGCAGGCACTCAATCGACGGGTGGAATTGGTGGAAAATCGAGGCCAATAACCTGAAAAATCCCTCAACTGGGCATGAAAACACTACAGATGGCGGATATGTTATTACTCACTCCAGGATAATCCGATGTGCACGAAATCTAGCCAATCACTGTACAGATTGATCTTCATGTTCACAATGCTCGCATTTCTCACATCCTGTGGAGAGGAGAAAAGCCAAGTCGGAATAGTTTCACAGATTGACATCATCGAAACAGTAATTCCGGGTGTGTATTTCGAAATTCCCGAAGGCGCGCTACCAGCAAGTCTTGATCTGGCTGACATCAAGATAGAACCGACTTCACCACCGGCAGATCTTATAAAATCAGGGAATGATATTGATATTCAGGCATGGAAACTGACTCCTGAAGGTACTCGATTTAAAAAGCCAGTAAGACTTGTGGCGCCTTTTAAGGACGTGCTTCCTTCCTTTCTCCACCTCTATAACGGTGAACGATCGTGGGTCGCGGACGTTATCTATAAGATAACCCCGCAGGGCCACACAGCTTCTGTATCGCTTGAACATTTCAGTGATTTGGTCATTATTGGGGGTAGTTGGTGGCGGCAAGCATTTGAGTTTTCAGCAGCGATGCCAGACACACAGGTTGGTGAGTTGGTTGACGCCAAGCTAACCGTTAGCATGACTGATTACAATGTTTTTACTCGTGCGGAAGACGCAGGTTTTCAGGTTTACCTGGTACAAGGTAGTAAGAAGGTTTGTGGGTCTAGTTATTATTCACCATGTTTAGTCTATTCGAATTCTGAAAATCTGGTGCTCAAAGACAGTGATGCGGCTCGCGATGCATCGAATATTCAAGCTGACATTCTGCCGTTCGAAGAACAGTTTACCTTGAGTTTCAGCGGTTTTCGCTGCACGGACGTCGGACCGGCAGTCATCTCATTCAGTTTCACGGTCGAGTGGGAAGGGCGATGGGAAAGACAATTTTCAGAGTCAGGTTATGAAGGCATCCCAACGCCACATGCCGCCTCTCTCGTAGTTGATGTGCCATTTAATTGCTTCGAACGCTCAGCAGTCACTTTGTTTGAGCTAGAACAACGTGTACAGGTAAGTGCATATTCCAGAGAGGCCGCCAGCAATAAGGAGACTAATGAAACCAGGGACGAACAGTTTCATTGGAGTGCGTTTGAAGGTGGGCCGGGATCATACGTTGATAACTTTTCCCACGAAGGTGTCGATCGAGAGACGCGATATCCATGGGAAAGTGAAAACGGAGACATGCCGTCATTCGGCAATAGAACTGTACCCTCAGAAAGCCAAGTGACTATACCCGTCGGGCTGGAGGCGCTGGCGCGATTAAATACGAATACTCGTTCCCATGGAGCAGGATTAACTGTTGATGGTGATCTTTACCTACATGTGAAAGGCATGGGAGACATCGATCGGAAAAAGTGGGCTGTGTTGGGTAGTTCAAGTGCAGAATTGACTATGGCGGTAGCAATCCGAGCACCATCGATTGTCACAGTCACAAATTGCGTTCTGTTTGATCAGTCTACATTTCAGCAATTTACTGATTATCAATATCACGATAAGTCATGTACTTTTAAGGTCGATGGGGACTCTACCCTGGAACTACCGAGTGTCGGAGAGCTGCCAGGCTCCTCGCTCCCGAGAGTGACGGGTTTACTGGGAGGACAGATCATTACTTTCAACTTAAACGCTTATGGGTCGACCGAAGAACCGCTCCATGAGATATTTGGAGTTTCTATTAGCACAGACAAACCTGTGGCGCATGGTATTAAAGGGGATGGTAGCAAAAATATCAATGACGGTGCTTCAAGGGATTTATTTTTGGGGCCGCTGCCTGTACCTTATCCAAATTTTAGCACTGAGCGTGATACCCCAGGAATAAAAAAGGTTAAACTTTTTTAAAACGGGGTAGAAACCCTGCTGATCGATTCCAGGCCACTATCTTTCCCTTGCGATTAACTGCATAAGCAGTTTCGCTGGTACTAAAAAGTTTTTCTTTCGTGATCATGATCTAACAACCACCCTCTCGAATGAGCAATTGTAGTTAAAAGTCGATGGCCATTAGAACACACTAACCACATAAAGCAGAAATGAGGCGACGGTGCTATACCCCATCAAAACGACTTGTGATTAAAAAATAAATGACCGGTTGAAACCGCAGCCGAAAGCAGCCATTCATTTGATGGAAATTTGAATGATGTGAGCATCCGCACCCATAAGCGGTCATTCTACTATACTTGATCTAATGGGCATGAATTGACTCAAAAAAGGCGGTCGAAAATCAATCGGGAGAATTATATGAACCAGACTTCAGCTGGCAATCCGACAAATCAGGTAATGGTCCGGTGGGCACGAATTGGAACTTTCGTGTTAATCGGAGTTTTTGCCGTCTTTTTCTATATTGAGTATGCGATTCGCTACTTTGATTGGAGCGCTGAAAGTTATGGCCCCTATTATTGGGGGAAAAGGGTCCCGTTAGGATTCCATCTTCTTGGGGGCTCACTGGCATTGGCAATGGGGCTGCCACAGTTTTGGATGGGTTTTCGAAATCGTTTCATGAATGTCCACCGGTGGACGGGACGTCTGTATGTTCTGGGCGTTCTTATTGGTAGTATTGGGGCGTTCTTGATGTCTACCACCCCAGAGCAGAGCTTGGGATTTGGATTTGCATTTTCGTTATTCGCGCTTGCAGTGGCGTGGGTGATTACCACCGGTGCTGCGTTTTTCGCCATTATTCGTCGCAAGATCAAGTTACACAAAGAGTGGATGATACGAAGCTACATAGTGACCTTAGCATTCGTGACTTTTAGGCTTCTGTCAGACTACGTACCTTACGAATCGTGGGGCCTTGGTCATGCGGACTACAATACCGCAATGATGTGGAGTTGTTGGGTGTTCCCCCTGATGATCGCCGAGGTCATATTGCAGTTTAGAAAGCTTTAGACCCGCACTGGGAAGCCAGACCAGGCACTGGATTTTGAATATCTGCATGTGGCTGTTCGCAGCAGTTCACATTATGGAAATTCGTGCGAATTGAATGGCTGCTAACGGCCACGAGTTGTCCCTGGTCTGCGGATATGGTTTATAACTGGAAGTGGACAATAGCCTGGCACTCCGGCTCCTCTTGCAAGGATTCATAATTCGGATTTAGCTCGGTATTCCAACGCCAAAGAAAAAGGCCTTCAGGTCGCTTATGGCTAAAAGTGATGGGTGTACTGATCTATTCTGGAGCTACTTTTTTCTGCAGATTAAGCACTACACGTGTGCCGCGGGGCTCGCGTTGCTGGATTTCGATACTGCCGCCCTGGGCCTGGACAATCCTCTGGCACAGGTTCAGACCCAAACCATAACCGGCACGATGGCCTCTTGCGGGATTAAGTTTTACAAAGGGTTCGAATATCTTTTCGACCTTTTCTGCCGGTATACCCGGTCCGTCGTCATCAACGATGATCTGAATTCCCTCTGCGGTCTCTAGCAGGCTGACTTCGACCGGCTTGCTGTCGGGGAGTGAAAATTTCACGGCGTTATCCACCAGGTTCTGGATCAGTATTTTGACCAACGCCCCATCACCATTGATTTCCAGACCCTGTGGCGAAACATTGAGTTGCACAGCGGGCGTGGCATTACTGAATCCATCTATGACCTCGGCTGCGATGGTGACCAAATTGACGCGCTCATGGGTGGCCTGGTTTGCCTGGTTTCTGATCTGTTCACGTTCCAGCAAGGCGGTGGTCAACGACTCCATCTCTCTGATGTCCTGCGTGATCGAGTCGCGTTTATCGCCCTCGGGCAATAGCTCGAGCGCGACCTTGATGCGCGCCAACGGTGAGCGCAGTTCATGGCTGACATCGGCCAACAGACGTTCGCGGTCATCCATCATCTGGCGCACCCGGCCTGTCATCTGGTTGAAAGAGCGCGCCACCTTGCCAATTTCATCATTGCGCACGACCGGTACGCGGATCGAAAAATCACCTTCAGATACCCCATCCACACCACTGCGCAGCCATTTGAGTGGACGCAACAGGCGTAGCTGGATGGCATAGGCAAGACCGATGGTAATCAATAGCAACACGACAAGGCTAATCAGCAGAGGGTTACGGTTGTCGTCAACCTGCTGCTTGTCCAGCATGAATGAATACTGCAATTGCTGAACTTGCGCACCATGCTGGACATGGACATCGATGCGACGAAAACGTGAGGTGTCCTCCAGTAACTCATCTGCATCGGCCGGCTCGCCATCCGGCCCATATGCAAAACGCCCGTCTGCAGTGCTTATGATTATGCCCACCTTGTGGGTCCTGGCCACGGCCTGCGCCCTGGTGGGATCACTGCCAATATGGCCCGCGACTGTCGCACTCCACTCTTTTAAGGGCGATTGAAAGGCGGCCTCGAAAATATCGCCCCTGATGGCATGGAAGAATATGATGGCGATCATGACCACGGCCACCGCCAACAATGCGCTAGAAGTGGCCAAACGCATCAGCAGGCTGGAACCACTTTGTGTGTTTGGTTTGTCTGCTGGTGTTTTCCGGTTCATGGATTGGATTGCCCGACAAATTGATAGCCGGTCAGACGCACAGTCTTGATAAATCGCGGTGCATGCGAGTCATCGCCAAGCTTGTCACGCAGGCGGCTGACCAGCATATCGATCGAGCGGTCATAGACATCCGCATCGATACCCCGCAAGCGTTCGAGCAGGCGGTTACGTGACAGCACCCGGCCGTGGCTTTCCATCAGCACCATTAACAGCTCAAACTCCATCGTTGTCAGGTCTAAGTCGTTGCCATCCAGGCTCACCCGCCGGGTTTGTTTTTCCAGCCTGAGAGAATCGCTGACCAACACATCATGACTCTCCCTGCTGACTGATCTGCGGATAACAGATTGAATACGTGCCACCAGTTCCCTTGGCTCGAACGGCTTCGATAGGTAGTCATCGGCACCCAGTTCAAGACCCAACACCCGATCGGCGACCTCGCCACGGGCGGTGAGCATGATGATGGGCACATCAGATTCACTGCGGATTTCACGACATAGTGTCAGCCCGTCGGTATCGGGCAGCATGATATCGAGGATAACCAGGTCCGGTCTTTCGCGTCGCAGCTCCGCCATACCATGCGCTGCGGTGGTAGCGGTGACCAGGCGGTGGCCAAAACGTGCCAGGTATTCTGTCACCAGGGCATTGAGGTCGACATCATCGTCAACCATCAGGATGTGGCTTTGCGTTGCCCCGGCCAGGTTCATATTACTGCGCACCCCGCAAAGCGATGATGGGATCCAGCCTGGCCGCGCGCAATGCCGGATAAGCACCGGACAATAACGACAACAGCAGTGAGATCAGAAATGTATACAACACACCCTCGCCGGTTAATGTCAATTGCCAGTCCAGTAGCCATGCGCCCACAATAATGCCAAAGACACCAATGAGCAAACCCGCCGTCGCGCCGAGCAAGGCAATCATTATGGCTTCGGACAGGAATTGCGCCAGCACCTGTAACGGCCGGGCCCCGACCGCCAGGCGTAAACCAATCTCGCCATGGCGCTCACGCACCGACAGCAATGAAACTGCCAGCAGGCCGACACTGGCAAGAGCCAGTGTCAAGGTTGCTATGCCGGACAGGAATCTGGACAGGGACTGTTCGGTCTTGCTCATGGCACTGAGCATCGACGCCTGGTCGCGAATGGTAAAGTCATCTGCGGTCTTTTCCGCCAGGCCATGACGGGTACGCAGCAATTCACGCAGTTGCGCTGTGGCGGTTCCGATCATGGGCTTGGATACGGCCTGTACAAATATGCGATCGACATAATCAACACCCAGCAGTCGTTGCATAGCGGTGGTGACCGGCACCAGGATGCGGGTGTCCTGTGGCGAGCCGGTCGGATCAACACCTTTCGCCTGTAGCACGCCAACGACGATAAAAGGTGCGCCACCGACCAACAAACGCTCACCCACTGCAGGCTTGCCTTTGAACAGTTCTTTGGCCACTTGGGAGCCAATGACCGCCACGCGGGCCACATCAGAAAGATCATAGGCATCGATAAACCGCCCCGTCTTCAAAGGCTGATTATTGGTGAACTGGAACTCTGGCGTGGTTCCAATAACAGTCATGTTCACGGATTCGCCACCATAACGCAGGTCAAAATTCTTCATCGTTATGGGTGCGGCCCGATCAACACTTTCGATCTCGCTCATAATGGCGCGCCAGTCGCCCAGTGTCAGGGTCTGATAACGCTGGCTGCTGCCGCGCAGGGCATTGCTTTGTTTACGCTGGGCACCAACTGAAAGCAGATTTTTCCCCATCGTCTCGAGTGCGGCCTGGTAGGCTTTTTCCGCGCCGGCGCCAACCCCGAACAGCAGTGTCACAGCAGCGATACCGATCATCATACTGCTGGCTGAGAGCAGGGTTCGAACACGGGCCCGCGACAGGGCCCGCACCGAAAGCCTTAAGTTACGTCCCCAATTCACCGCAGGGCTTCAACCGGGTCAAGCCGGGCTGCCTTACGTGCCGGCGCAATACCCGAGGCGATGCCAACCAGCACCGCTGCAAGCAGCCCCAGCAGGACCGAACTGGCGGTGACAACCACCGGCAGGCCTATGAACAAGGAGACGAGTTTGGCGACGCCCATACCCAGCCCGATTCCCAGCAAACCCGACAGCAGCGTCACCGCTACAACCTCGGTGAGAAACTGGAAGCCAATGTTCTGTTCGGTCGCACCCAGTGCCTTGCGTAAACCGATCTCGGCAACGCGCTCACGTACTACCACCAGCATGATACTGGCAATGACAATCGCCGCTACCAGCAGCACCACGCTGCCAGCCGCCACCATGTAGACATTCAATATGCGATTGGTCTTGACCACCATGCGGCCAACAAACTTCGATGAGTAGATGGCAAAATCCTCATCCTCTCCCTCTGCAATATTGTGTTGCTCATGCAGAATCTCCGAGATTTGTTCGACATCGTCATCGATCTGTTCCAGATCACTCACCAGCAGCTTGGCAATACCGATGTACTCGGTGTTGTTCAAACGTCGCATGGCGGTGGTGATGGGTATGTAGATGTCCTCGTCGCGGTCTTCACCATGGGGATCAATACCGGCAGGTTCGAGCACACCGATGACGCGAAATGGCACCGAGCCGATGAGTATCTCCTTATCAAGCGGGTCACCGTCGGCACCAAAAAGCAATTCCGCCAGACGGTGACCAAGCAATGCGACCCGGGCAGTTTTGGACATATCCCGGTTGCTAAAAAAGCGACCTTCGATCACACCCCGGTTCCATACCGATTCACCCTCCACCGTGTGTCCAAAGACTGCGGCTTTTTGGTTGATGCCTTGGTAACTTATTTCGGATTCGCCACCACCAAACCTCGCTGCGCTGGCAACTACCTGCTCCATTTGCTCCTCGATGGCATCAACATCGCCATTGGTGAGCGTACTCGACACCAACATGATAGTGCCCGGGCTGAATACCTTGTCGACACGCTGTTTGAGCTGTTGTTCGGCACCGCCGCCAAGTGACTGGCCAGCAATCAGTGTAGCTACACCGATCATAACGCCGATACTCATAAAAAGTGTTCTGAGCTTGTTTCGTGACATGCCCAGCAGGCTGCTTTTTAGCAGAAGTTTTCTGTTCATGGGGAAATACCTTGTTGCAATGGCTGATGGCCAGTGGGAACGGCCATATCCACCCCAATTGGATGCGTTGCTGCCATGGAAGAGGAAAGATGACCATCATCGATGTACACCATGCGCGAGGCCTGGCTGGCGAGTTTGAGGTCATGGGTTATCAGTATTATGGTTGATCCGGCATCGTTGAGCTCGCGGAACAACTCCATGATCTGCTTACCTGCTGCCTGGTCGAGATTTCCGGTAGGTTCATCGGCCAGGATAATTTCAGGATCATTGACCAATGCCCGGGCGATCGCGACGCGCTGTTGCTGGCCACCTGAGAGCTCGCCTGAATAATGCGTCAGGCGCTCTTCGAGCCCCACGCGGCAAAGTGCATCGATGGCCCTTTTTCGCGTGCTACCATTGATGCTATTGCTGTATACCAGCGGCAACTCCACATTCTCAGTCGCGGTGGTGCGTGGCAACAGGTGAAACTGCTGAAAGACAAAGCCGATGGTTCCGTTCCGGATCTTCGCCAACTCGCTGGCTGACAGGCTGGAGACGTTGGCACCGGCCAGCTCATAATCACCGGAATCCGGTGAATCCAGAAGCCCCAGAATATTCATCAGGGTGCTTTTGCCCGAGCCCGATGAGCCCACGATCGCGACAAACTCACCTCGTTCAACTTCGAAATTGACTTCTTTCAAGACCTTCAGCTCGCCCTCTCCGGGGCGCTGGTAGGATTTTGAAATATTGCGTAACTGGATCATTCGCTGGTTCTCCTTGTTGGATTGAGTTCGATGACATCGCCCTGGCTGACACCGCTTAATATTTCGACCATGCTTTCCGAACGCCAGCCGGTCCTGACCGCGGTCTCGGCCCACTCATTGTCACGCCGGACCATCACAAACTGGCGGCCATCACGGCGTTTCAGCGCATTGCGCGGCACCGTCAGGGCATCTTGTCGCTCCGCCACCACCAGGCGCACGTGGGCAGTCATTTCGGGGCGCAGGATAAAATCATCAACGGCTTCAAAATCGAGCCGCACGACATAATTGACGACGCTGTTTTGCAGCTCGGCGCGTGGCTGAATGGTGTTGACCCGGGCCGTGAATTCCATCTCCGGGTAGGTATCAACGGTAAACGTGGCTACCTGGCCGACCTCGACCCTGCCGATGTCGGTTTCATCGACATAGGCCAGCACTTCGAGGCGGTCAAGATCGAGAATGGTCACAAAAGTAGGCGCTGAAAAGTCTGCCGCGACGGTTTCACCCTCACGGGTGGTGACTTCGGCGACCACCCCGCGGATGGGTGCTGTAATGCGGCTATAGCCAAGAACAATTTCGGCTGAACGCAGGCGCGCCTTGCTTGCTTCAAGCTGAGCACGCTCAACCGCGAGGTCACGCTGCGCAGTATCCAGGTCTTCTTCCGAGGCCAGTCCTTGAACTGCCAGCCGCTGGCGTCTTTGCAATACACTCTCGGCCAGTGCAACACGCGGCCGGGCCACTGCAACATCTGCCCTTACCTGGTCAGCTGCCGCCTCCAGCGCCGTCGTATCAAGCTTGGCCAGCAGTTGATCGACTTCAACCCTGTCACCGACCTCGACCGGCAACTTGACCACCGTGCCGGAGATACGCGAGCCCACGTTGACTTCCGCACCCACCATAGGCCGGATAACGCCGGTCGCGATGACGGTTTCGGTCAGGCTGCTAAAATCCACCCGGCCGGTTTGGCGGGCCTGTTGTTCATCTACCCGGCCCTCGACAGTCAATGAGTAGTTGATGGCCGCGGCAGCCAGTGCAATTGCGCCCAGCCACCACCATTTACGTGTGTGTGTCATCAGCTTGTTTCTCCATGTTGTCATGCCGTTCGTGCTGCCATGATTTTCATCGTTAATTTCATGGCACCCACATTAAGGGCGATATGTCGATGGCTGATGTCGGCTTTGTAACGGTTTGTCACAGCGATTGACGAGTTGATGCGCGAAACACGTATCCGTGTAACAAAAAGGCAGGGTTACGCCATCAAATCGTTACATTTCGTGATTCTTGCGACAAAACCGGAAGACAATCACCACCTATCCTTGCTGGCATGAAAACAAAAGCGATCTACCTCACAACTACCCTCGTGCTGACATCAACCTCCATGGTTTTTGGTGATTCAGCGTCTCCAGAAATTAAACTCCGTTATGGGAACTCGAACGGCAAAGCCACTTTGCAAGTCAGCCATGACATCAGTGCTAACGGGCGTGACTCGATGGCAAGCCGCAGCTTTCTTATGAACCTTGAGCTCAACGAAATACAGGACACCGTTTCGGTGAAAATCAACAAGGCCAAGGGCAGTTACACCGCACATGGCATGACCCAGCGGCTTCCCGCCTCAAAACTCACAGGCCAGAGCGTTACGCTTGCAAAGCGTGAAAACGGCCAGTTACTGGAGCGCGCCGACCCGGACAATGATCTGGAGATACCGGTCGGCCAAATCATCGGGGCCGACTATCCCATCGGCCTGGCGCTGGCGGATATATTGCCTATCCTGCCAGAAGGCGCGGTCGCCGTAGGCACCCGTTGGTCAACAAGCCGCGATACGCGCTCGCTTGAAGGCTGGGCCTGGGCCACCGGCAGCCTGAGTAGCGAGCACACCGTGACCGCGCTCGATAAAGACAACGGCCACACCATCGTCAGCGTGACCAGCACCTCGAAGGCGCAACTTGTGAAGGATGGCAACGGTCTTCAATATAGTGGTGACGGAGAACTGAACCGCACTTCCAACTGGCGCTTCGACGCTAGCGACGGGCGCCTGTTATCGGTTTCAATGGAGCAGAAAACTTCCGGGATCAACACCCTTCCACAAGGAGAGGTTGAAGTGCAGCAGCACACCAAAGTCGAGTTCAGTATTTCCGGGTGAGACGGAAAAAAGGGGCCGGATAGATTTAATTGAATGTATCCGGCCCCTTTTATTGCGGTCTTTATACCGGGCACGCCAAACGTTCGGGTCGGAATGACGCGGTTGCTACCCTATGATCTCGTGACCATGACAAACTGGACGGTGAGTGACGCCATCACCTATCTGATGTCCGGCGGCACGGTATCGCCCTCAAAGATTCATTTCACCACGAGCGCCACAGAGGAATAGTTGGGATTAACCCACTCTGAACCCCAAAGGGCCGCTAATTGGCCGCGATCTTCAGCTTATTCAGTGCGTCCAAGACCTCGGCTCGAAATTCTGAAATATAAATAGAGCCACCTGAGAGCAGCGAATATTGCTCTTCCTCGTCCTCCGACAGCTCAAGCCATACTCGAAATGCGCCCGGATTGTCGTATAGAAACATGGCAAATAGTTTTGGCGCGATCCCTTCCGAATCCCCCAAACTCCTTCGCATGGCCGCCTCAATTCTAAATTTGATATGCAGGCTATGAACTATTCTGTTGATAATCAGGGCTTCCTCATCAGTCAGTTGTTCACCAGCATTGCTTCGTACCAATACCCCCGCGTGTTCAGCAATGAATGCGTTAGCGCTGACATAGCTCGCGACTGCGGACTGGTTAATCTCTGCAAATGCGATCGTCTGCTCCTGCCGCAACTGAATGCCGACGAACAACAACGAACCAACAATCGCGACGATTCCAACTAGTTCCGCGACGACTTTCCAATTGGTCTTTTTCATAAGGATTCCATCATGCGAGGCCTCACTGGTCTGTAAACCTGCGTTATCAATCAACGTCCGCTTTGGGTCAGTAGCGACCCTCCACCCAAGTATAGTCGAGGGTCTGCTTCTGGCCGTTAGCGGTCGATCAGCGTTCCGATAGCTGCGATGCTCCGAGTACCCGATCGGCGTATTCGATGCCCTCTGCCAGCTGACGATTAAAGTCCTCAAAATAGAAAAGGAATTGTGCCAACACCTCGATAGCAACATCATCGCGGCGCAGCGAAACCAAAACATCTCGCAATTGAACGGCGCCGGGTATTTCCAAGCCTCCCGTTTTGCTGCGGAAAGCTGTGTACAAACCATGTTTAGCAATCTTATCGAATAATGCCATGGATAATTGCAGTGACTCCGCGTAGTCGCGTTCGATTTCTTTGGGAAATTGTGCCCACGCGATGAGTGCACTACGCAATTCGTCATCAGCGATTATTTCAAGGTTGCCGCCAGCTAAGAGGCCCTGCAAGGCATATCCACTGGAGTCAAAAGGGCTGGGCGTATAGAACACTCCGCTGAAGGACAGGAGCGAGTCTTCAGGAAGTGCCAGAAGCTCATCCGGCTTAAGACTTAAAAAGCGCCTAATACCATCGATGCGAAACGTGTTTCTTTTAACAGCGTTTTCAATTTCCTCGCGAGCATCTCTAACCTCAGCGGCGGTATTTTGGATGGCCCCCGCAAGCCGAATACGGTCGGAGTGCTCTTCCCACCATGCATCGATAGCAAACGCGAGAAGAATGCTCGTTACAATAGCGATAGCCTCTGCAAAAAGACTTTTCCACTGAATTTTTTGTGTAGTAGCCATTATTAATTCCGCATTTTTGGTTACGGCTTTATTGGGACAGTAACTAAAATTAATTTCAGTCTAGTTCAAGGGGTTCGGAATGTCTGTTTTGGCCGACACCTGCTCGTCGCATTGTTGAAAGATATCCCAGCAACATCTAACGTTCGCATTTCATCGGTTAGCTTGTGGATCGAGTAAGGCCAACAGGGTATCCGTTTGGTCGAGCAACAAACTCAACTCGCGGTTATAGATATGTTGCAGCGTGAACTTTGCCTTCGCCGCCGCCAATAGATTCTCATCGGCCCGAATCAATGACAGTCTCTGACCGTAGTCTGCAGCGATACTGGAGTAGAGACCGGGTTCGGACCGTTCTGTTGGCACTAAATCAGCCAGGTGTTTCGTCATAAGCCCCAGGACTTCCCGTGAGGTCTCCCACATCACATGGCTCTCCTCGTCGGCATCCGACAACATGGTTTGCCAATTGACTGCTGCGCGTCGTACCTCGCGTGCAGTATCACTAACCGTTATGCCGCGATCCAGAAATACTGTCAACGCGCCCACCTCAGGGTCGTAGGTATAAGGCGCCCAAATCGCATTGATTTTCCGCCTGTCAGGCAGTTCCTCAAGTAGCGCTTCGGGTGTCAGAGTCAGGAACCTTACAAAGTATTCGGCTGATTCTTCATTGCGCTGAATCCTCTCTGCAAGGCTATCGCGATTGCCACGCATTTCGATGAAAAGGGCATCCATCGCCTCAAGCTCCGCGAGCCGCTCTTGTCTCAATTCCCAATAGGCATCAATACCAAAGGCCAGTAAAATGGAGGCTACAACCGCCATAGACTCAACCACGATGGCCCTCCATCGGACTTCACTGGTCGCTGGTTGATTACTCATAAAACTCTCTCAGATTTCACTATCAAGTTCATTCTAACTGCAGATATATGTTGGCGTTAGCAGAAGTTTATAGTGGCAGATTCTTTCGGGGTTGAAGGGCCAGCTTTCGGCTAGGAGCGGTCCCTTCAGACTGCTGAGTTTTCATAATGCGTTCACCTTCATGCTGGTTTAGAAAGGGTACCAAACAACCATTGTTTTCTTTAAACGCGGTTGAGAAACATTCCGCCAACCGCTCAATCTATTAACTATACTTATTATTGCCTGCCCCTGTAATCCGACCTGCAGGGACGCTCCTCCCTTTCTCGGACAGGCCAATCCTTTCCGATCTGAGGAGAAGCGGCTTATGAAATCACTAAATACCCGATTTTTAACTGTACTAACTACACTGGCCTTCTTAGGCTTTTCTGTCTCCGTGCTTGCTGGGAAGAAGTGCGAAGCGGACCCCAACCATCCTAGCTGTGGGGGCGGTGGCGGTGGTCAACCCATCCTTTATGATGTTAATAACATAGGCGGAGATTTGGTTTACGGCACCAAATGGGAAAGTGGTAATACCGGTTCGATTGAGTGGGGCCAGTTTTGGCCGGCCGGAACCGGATTTGTCGACTTAAGTTACTTCGCCGATACTGCCAGTTCCCCGTTTAGGCCTGATCGAGGTGCAAATTGCTTTGAAAATAATCTCTGGGTGCCGATGGTTCAGGGAGGCTTCAGCCAGCAAACAAACGGCAGTGCCTGGGGCCGGTTGTGGTTCGATGGCCGTACGGATGACGATAATAGGTCAGTACGCTACATGTTGACCCTCGAAGGACAGTTTGCGGACCCAGGCAACTCGTTCCCATCCGAATCCGGTTACAACGAGTTGACCATGATGACCTGGAAAATGGAAATTGAGGGTGGAGGCAAGCGTATCAGGAATATCTCCTGCATCGGTGCCGGTAACTTTGATGAACAATCAGTCGTTATCAAAATCGTGGAAAAACACTAGCTGTTAATTCCGGCAACAGGACAATAACCCAAAACTGAGTCCAGAAAAATGAGCCGCCAGTCACTGGCGGCTCTTTAATTACTAGAGCAGTTTATAAGCACGGGTTTGCAGATAGCCATGCCTGCCCATTGCCTGGTTGCCACGAAAAGGGGCCGGATACAATTACTTCATGAGTTGCCAGGCTATTCAGGATCAGGGTAAAGTGCTGGAAGCTTAAAGTCAGTAAACCAGGCGGTCAAAGATGAACAGGACATGTTAGGTTCATGGTAAATGCACTTCAATTAAAAGGCATTCGCGCCTGCGTGTTCGATGCATACGGCACCCTGTTCGACGTCAACGCCGCGGCAGCTGAGGAGAGTGAAGCATTGGGTGAGCAATGGCTGTCACTGGCGGAGCTTTGGCGCACCAAGCAACTGCAATACACCTGGCTGCGGGGGCTGGCCGGCAGGCATGCGGACTTCTGGCAACTGACCGGTGATGCGCTCGACTTCGCGATGCAGAGCCACGGACTCAATGACTCCGGCCTGCGCCGCCGGTTGATGGACCTCTACCTGCATCTTGGCGCCTATCCGGAGGTCGGTGATACATTGAAACAGCTCAAAGCAAGCGGCATGCACCTGGCGATCCTTTCAAACGGAACGCCCGCGATGTTGGCCGCCGCCGTGGACCACGCCGGCATCACGGCCTTGTTGGATGCGGTACTTTCGGTGGAAGAGGTTGGGGTGTTCAAGCCACATCCTTCGGTTTATCAACTGGCCGTGGACCGCATGGGCGTAAGGCCGGATGAAATCTGCTTCGTTTCAGCCAATGGTTGGGATGCCTACTCGGCCCGGGCATACGGGCTTCGCGTGGTCTGGTGCAACCGGTTTAACCAGGCTCCGGAGCGAATACCTGAACGTCCCGACGGCGAAATCAAGACCCTTTCTGAACTACCGGCGATTGTGGGTGCATGAATTAT
>JBFFWN010000047.1:0-17636 GCA_041570235.1 Lysobacterales bacterium
ACGGTGATGTTCCGGATACATCGGTCTATCGCGCTGTGAGAAATAATTTTCACCCAAAACGTTCCGGGGATATCTACATCGTTTTTGAACCGAACTGGTTTATCAATGATTTTGACGGGTTGACCGTGGCGGCAACCCACGGCTCCCCCTGGAGATATGACAGCTACGTGCCGATTGTATTTGCCGGCGCAGGGCAGCAGGCCGAAATCATCGACAGGCTGGTACACACGGTCGATATCGCAGCAACCCTTTCGGCTTTTTTGAGTATCAAACCTCCGTCGGGTAGCCAGGGCAAGCCGCTGGTAGAGGTGCTCGATTAAAGCAGGCAGATATTTTTAACGGTGTTTTTGCGGATGAGCGCGATACTCATTGGATAACGCCCAACGCTACAAGGCTGGCCTTGCCCAGTGTTTTGCGCTTTTCGGCATCTGCTATATCCGGCATATCCATATTCAATGCGAAACTGAAAATCTGCCCGTCTTTTTCTACCCAGCCGACCCACCAGCCAATCGCCGGTTCGGATGCAGTTGTCCAGCCGGTCTTGGAATACAGTGTCCAGCCATCGCCTTCATCGGTCCTGACGATGTCACGGACACTCGACTGAACATCGGCCGGCAACGGCAGACTTCCCATCGCGAGTCCGGCGAGGAACCTTGTCTGCTCTATCGCGCTGATTTCAAGCGGTCCCCGTAACCAGAATATATCCACGATATCGCCTATCCGGGTATTTCCATAATTGAGCAAAGTGACATATTCGGCCATCCGTTTCAAACCGATTCTCCTGGCCAGTTCCCGGTACACGGGTACGTTCGATATTTTGATGGCATCTCTCAGTCCCATGTCCTTCTCCCAGGACTTCATGAACTGGGGTTCCCCGCCATAGGGCAGGATTTCGTCAACGCTTTCCACCGCACCGCTGGCAAGGCCGATAAGACTGTTGGGTATTTTAAAGGTTGAGGCAGGGATAAAACGGGTTTCGGCCCGAACCCTGTTGTGGATCACAAGGCGATCGGCGCTGACATCGAATAGAACGAATGTGCCATTCACGCCTGCTCCGTTAAAAATATCCTTAACTGCAGATGCGTCAAACATATCCGCCGCACGCAGATTAAAAACACAGGAAAGCAGGATGATCCATATGAATTTTTTCATGATATCACCTGCTTTAAGGATGCTGACCGTCTCAAGATATTCAAACTGCAGCCTTACATAATATTAAGAAATAACATTATGAAAATACCCTAATATATTGAAACTCCAGCAATGTATGGATGTATCATTGCAACCACTACGAAAACCACAAGGCTGATCACCAAACCTCTTACCTCACGTGATACCGGCGGTGGATCCAGTTTGACCCATTCACCCTCTCTACGGTTGATAACGATGATTTCCAACAGGGCCCATATGCCCATCCACCCAAAAAGCAGCACTGAACGATTGTCGCCATTCATCAGCAGATGGGCGATGGCCCAGACCATCACACCGGTCAGTTGCGGATGACGAATGATGTTTTTGATTCGCGTGGGGTAATTCGAGGCGCCAAACAGGATGAAGGCAATAAGCACCAGCAATTTGGCAGAATGCGCGACATAAACGGGAAGTTGATAGAGGAATGTCGGTGTGATGCTGCGCCAGCCAAAAACGATCAGGGCAAGGGCAGTGATCATCAACAGGGTGAAAACCCCCTTGTAGCCGTTTTCTCCCAATTTGCCGGTCAGAGTTTGCTTGAGCGGTTGCGCCAGGCCAGGGATCAAATGAACCAATGACCAAAGAACCAAACCCGTTATCAATAAGACCATCACTTTTCTCCTTTATTATTTGAGGCTATTTACCGGCCTTGCTGGCTTTCACACATCAGGGCTGACGCAGGTTCGCAACCACCGTAGCATTTTACAACACCAAACCTGTCAACATCAGCGCCCCCGCTTTCAACGGCAGATCAGAAATTTATACATGCAACGGTGGGTCTTGCCTAAAGGTGTGATCGCTGTGAGGATCCCGGTGAAATTCACCGGGGATCCAACACCATTAATTCAAACTACAGGCAAACCTACTGGTATCAACTACCGGCCAACTGACGCAGTACAAAGTTCAGAATGCCACCATGACGGTAGTACTCGACTTCCTTGGGTGTGTCGAGGCGGCTTTTTGCCTGGAACTGTTTGCTGCTGCCATCCGCGGCGGTTGCGGTGACGGTAACCTGTTTCGCAGAACCATCACCCAGACCCGTGATATCGAACATTTCGGTACCATCAAGGCCCAGCGTATCGGCGCTTTCACCTTCCATGAAGTTCAGTGGCAGTACGCCCATTCCAATCAGGTTTGAACGGTGAATACGCTCAAAGCTCGCGGTAATCACCGCTTTTACACCCAGTAACTGGGTGCCTTTGGCAGCCCAGTCACGAGACGAGCCGGTCCCGTACTCGGTTCCCGCCAACACGATCAATGGTGTATTTGATTCCTGGTAACGCATGGAGGCATCAAATATGGTCATCTGTTCGCCACCGGGCTGGAAGGTTGTCCAGCCACCCTCGGTGCCCGGCGCCAGTTGGTTGCGCAGACGCACATTGGCGAACGTGCCACGCATCATGACTTCGTGGTTGCCGCGGCGTGAGCCATACGAATTGAACTCGGCACGCGGCACGCCCTTGGACTTCAGGTAGCTGCCTGCCGGCGAGTCCTCCGCAATGGCGCCTGCCGGGGAAATATGGTCGGTGGTAATGGAGTCACCGAGGCGGGCAAGGCAGCGCGCACCCCTGATGTCTTCAACCGCCGGGATATCCATGGTCATGCCATCAAAGTAGGGCGGATTGCGGATATAGGTGGAGTCATCCTGCCAATCAAACATCTCGCCCACGGGTGAATCGACGGCCTGCCAGCGCTCGTCACCGGCGAAGACGCTGCTGTAACTCTGTTTGAACATTTCGGCAGTGACACTATCGCTGATGCACTGTTGGATTTCATGACTGCTGGGCCAGATATCACGCAGGTATACCGGGTTGCCGTCATGGTCATTACCCAAGGATTCGCTGGTGATGTCGACGTTCAGATTACCGGCAATGGCATAGGCAACCACCAGCGGCGGTGAGGCCAGGTAATTCATCTTGATGTTGGCGTGGATACGGCCCTCGAAGTTACGGTTGCCGGATAGAACCGCGCAGGCCACCAGGTCATTGGCACGGATGGCATTGCCGATCGGCTCAGGCAGCGGGCCGGAATTACCGATACAGGTGGTGCAGCCGTAACCCACTACGAAGAAGCCCAGGGCTTCAAGGTCGTCCATCAGGCCAGCCTTGTTCAGATAATCGGTAACCACCCTGGAGCCAGGGCCTAACGATGTTTTGACCCATGGTTTTACTTTAAGGCCCTTTGCCGCGGCATTGCGCGCCAGCAGACCGGCTCCCAGCATCACTGCCGGGTTGGAGGTGTTGGTGCATGATGTGATGGCCGCGATCACCACTGCGCCATCTTCGAGATCAAACTGCTCACCTTTGTATTCGACGGCGGCGTGACCAGCGCCACTGCGTCCCTCGGTAAACACATTTTTATCTTTCAGGTAGGTCTGCTTGGCCTCGGTCAGTAAAATCCTGTCCTGCGGACGTTTGGGTCCGGCAAGGCTGGGTACAACCGTGGACATATCCAGTTCCAGAACGGCAGAGTATTGCGCTTCGGGAGAATCGCTGGTGTGGAACATGTCCTGGGCCCGCGTATAGGCCTCCACCAGTGCAACCTGTTCGTCTGAACGGCCGGACAGGCGAAGGTAATTCAGGCTTTCCTCATCAATCGGGAAAATACCGCAGGTAGCGCCATACTCAGGCGCCATATTGGCGATGGTGGCGCGATCAGCCAGGGGCAGGGTGCTTAAGCCTTCACCAAAGAACTCCACGAATTTACCCACAACGCCGAGTTTCCTGAGCATCTGCACCACGGTCAGTACCAGGTCGGTTGCGGTAGCGCCTTCAGGCAATTCGCCGGTTAACTTGAACCCGACCACCTGGGGAATCAGCATGGTGATGGCTTGCCCCAGCATCGCGGCTTCGGCTTCGATACCGCCCACGCCCCAGCCCAGTACACCAATGCCGTTAATCATGGTGGTGTGAGAGTCGGTGCCGACGACGGTGTCCGGATAAGCCATCAGTTCGCCGTTGCGCTCCGCGCCGAAAATAACCCGCGCGAGATGCTCGAGGTTAACCTGGTGGACAATACCGGTGTTGGGCGGAACCACGTTAAAGTTGCTGAAGGCACTCTTGCCCCATTTCAGAAAGCTGTAGCGTTCCTGGTTTCGGCCAAATTCTATATCATTGTTGATCGTTAACGAGTCTGCAGTGCCATAGCGATCCACCTGTACGGAGTGATCGATGACCAGTTCGGCCGGCGATAGAGGATTGATCTGTTCCGGCTTGCCGCCGAGGTTCTTAACGGCATCCCGCATGGCGGCCAGATCGACAACGGCAGGCACGCCGGTAAAATCCTGCAGTACCACACGTGAGGGTGTAAAGGCGATCTCTGTTTTGGGTTTGGCCTTGGGATCCCAGTTGACCAGCGCCTCTATATCAGCGCGTGTGATATCAACACCGTCTTCATGACGTAGCAGGTTTTCCAGCAGTATTTTTAGCGAGAAGGGCAACCTTGATACATCGATGTTGTTACCCAGGGCCGGCAGACTGAAATAGGTGTAGCTCTTGTTATTAACCGAAAGTGTACTGCGAACAGAAAATGAATCTTGCATGCTGGCCTCCCTTGACCCTGGATTCCGCCCGTGGGGGCGGGTGACGTTGTTAAATTATGTAACCGGGTGGCTGAGTATTATCGCTCATTGGGCGCCCAATTCCCAAATGGAATTCAATGGCGGGGTAAAAATTAGCCGGGCAGCAGCGTTTGTGCCTGCTCAAGCATTTTTTTACGTCCGAACATCAGGTTAAAGCGACCCCCACCCATTTGCCTCCATAATACCGCTGAGCGCAAACCGGCAAACAGCAAGGTGCGAATCCAGTTTACGGTACGATCTACCTGTAAAAACTGCGGCCGGCCGTTGATGACGATCCTTGGGCTGAGTGTACTGATGGTCCTGGTGTACAGTTCGGCGATCTTGCGGGCTTGCAGGTCCTTGATTTCATGTGCTTCAGTGCCATCGTTGATATCCATAACGGATTTCAGCTCAAGCCCGATTTGTGATTGCATGCTGGTTTTCTTGCGGAAGCTGTTTTCCAACTGCATGATGGTGACCGCATACCCCAGGCTTTCCATATGCCTTCGATCACCCTGTAATACCGAAATAAGGGTTTCAGTTCCGAGGCGCAGGTTTTGTGCGCTGCCATAAATTTCATCAACACTGTCGGCCTCTATGGACAGCAGGCTTTGCAAACACGTATCGGCAGCGTACCCGGACCAGGTACCATGGTTGGCGGCCTGTCGGACGAGTTCTGTGGCCTGGAAAATGCCGGCCAAAGCCATTGTTTGTTCTTTCATGTTACGCCTTACCCATTGGAGGTGAATTCATGGTTTCAATAATGCCGCCACCCAGGCAGACATCGCCATCATACAGGACAACGGACTGGCCGGGCGTAACAGCCCTTTGTGCCCGCTCAAATCTCAATGTCATCAGCTGATCATCGATGGTCTCTATGGTCGCGGCCTGGTCCTGCTGCCGATAGCGGACCTTGGCGGTCAGCCGGGTTCCCGGTTCGGGTGCGTCACCTGAAACCCAGGTCAGCTGGCTGGCCTCCAACCGGTCTGACAACATCCAGGGATGTTCATGTCCCTGGCCCACATAGAGGATGTTGTTTACCAGGTCTTTATGCAGTACGTACCACGGGGCTTCGGGGTGACCTTTAACGCCACCGATTCCGAGGCCCTGACGCTGACCCAGTGTGTGAAACATGACGCCCTGGTGCTGCCCAATAAGCTGACCGTCCGGTGTGCGTATTTCACCGGGTTCCGAAGGAATATATTCCGACAGGAAGCGGGTGAAATTTCGTTCACCGATAAAGCAGATGCCGGTGCTGTCCTTCTTGTCAAAAACATCGAAGCCGGCCTGTTCCGCCAGTTCGCGCACCCGTGGTTTTTCCAGTTCACCCAGCGGGAACAGGGTTTTACCCAGTTGTTCGCTACCTACTGCGTAGAGGAAGTAGCTCTGGTCCTTGTTATGGTCCAACCCCCTCAGCAGGCGATGCCTGCCGTCGAACCGGTCGGTTCTGACGTAATGGCCAGTTGCGATCTTTTCTGCGCCAAGGGCCTCGGCGTGCTCGAGGAAAGTTTTAAATTTTATCTCGCGATTACACAGGATATCGGGGTTGGGTGTGCGACCTGCGCGGTACTCATCGAGAAACTCTTCAAAAACATTATCCCAGTATTCCGAGGAAAAATTACGCGCATGAAACTCCAGTCCCAGCAGGCTGGCGACCGCCCTGGCGTCAGCAGCATCTTCGGCGGCGGCACATTCATCAAACCGGTCGTCTTCTTCCCAGTTTTTCATGAACATGCCTGCGATATCGAGGCCTTGCTGCTGCAAAAGCAGGGCGGAAACAGACGAGTCGACGCCGCCTGACATCGCCACCATAATTTTTCCATGACTGTTTTTCATGACCTTTAGATGGGGTCAAAATAGCGAAGCTCAACGTTGATATGTAGATGGCCCGCCCACATTAATGCTGAGGATACATAACCCGACATTTGTAATAGAATATTGAATATGAGTAATGAATTAGAATCCAAACACAATCACGGCGTCGCGCTTGAAGAGGCCCGGCCGGAGGTCAAACCGCCACCGATGTACAAGGTGGTGCTGTTGAATGATGATTTTACCCCGATGGATTTTGTCGTTGATGTGATCCAGACTTTCTTTGGCCTGGGTTACGACCGTGCAACACAGATCATGTTACACGTTCATACCAAGGGCAAAGGTGTTTGTGGGGTTTTCACCTTTGAAATTGCCGAAACCAAGGTCGCGCAGGTCAATGATTACGCGCGACAGAACGAGCACCCTTTGAAATGCGCGCTGGAGAAGGCTTGAATTCAGTCTCCAGACCAGTTCATTGAACCGGGCCGCTTAAAATCGGTCTTAGCAGATAAATGTGACATGAGAAAGTAGATGTTTAGTAAAGAACTGGAAGTAACGATCAGCCAGGCCTACCAGGAAGCACGCAGTGCACGGCACGAATTTTTGACTGTCGAACATTTGTTGCTGGCCCTGTTGGATAACGGCTCGGCCCTGTCCATCTTGAGCGCCTGCGGCGCCAACATTACCCAGCTCGAAGCCGAGTTACGAAAGGCGTTGCTGGATACCGTCCCGGTACTGGGTGATGAGGACAACCGCGACACGCAGCCGACCATTGGTTTTCAGCGTGTCCTGCAAAGGGCCTTGTACCACGTGCAATCGGCCGGTAAGCAGGAGGTGATAGGCGCCAATGTCCTGGTGGCAATTTTCAGTGAAAAAGATTCCTACGCGGTATACCTGCTGAACAAGTTTGATGTCACCCGGCTTGATGTCGTGGACTATATTTCACACGGCATGAGCCCAATTCAGTCCAGTGATACTGAGGCCGAAGAGGATACGGTAACCGAAAGTCATCAACAGGGCGAGGAGTCGAAAAGCGCCCTGGAACTGTACGCATCCAATCTCAACGACCGGGCCCGCGAGGATAAGATTGACCCGCTGATCGGGCGTGGTCATGAGGTGGAGCGCACGATCCAGGTGCTGTGCCGCCGCCGAAAAAACAACCCCTTGTTCGTAGGTGAAGCGGGCGTCGGTAAAACCGCAATGGCCGAAGGCCTGGCGCTGCGCATTACCAAGGGTGATGTTCCCGGCGTGTTGGCCGATGCCACCATTTATGCACTCGACCTGGGTGCATTGCTGGCCGGAACAAAGTACCGCGGTGACTTTGAAAAACGCCTGAAGGCCGTTTTGGCGGACTTACATAAAATTGACGGCGCAATACTCTTTATTGATGAAATTCATACCATCATTGGAGCGGGTGCCGCCTCCGGAGGCGTCATGGACGCTTCGAACCTGATCAAACCGGTTTTGGCCTCGGGTGAGTTGCGCTGTATCGGTTCAACAACCTACCAGGAATTCCGGGGTGTTTTTGAAAAGGACAGGGCGTTGGCGCGTCGTTTCCAGAAGATTGATATCGTCGAACCATCCGTGCAGGAAACGGTTGAGATATTGCGTGGTTTGAAGTCCAGGTTTGAAGATCACCACGGTGTTGAATATACAGATGAGGCCATAAAAGCCGCGGCCGAGTTAGCGGCACGTCATATCAATGACCGGCACCTGCCTGACAAGGCCATCGACGTGATCGATGAGGCTGGTGCGAGACAACATATCCTGCCCGAAGCTGAACGTAAGAAGGTTCTTGATGAGCACGATATTGAGGCGGTGATCGCACACATGGCGCGCATACCATCGAAGCAGGTTTCCCGTTCCGACCGGGATGCCTTACGCACCCTGGAACGCGATCTTAAACTGACGGTATTTGGCCAGGATGAATCGATCAGCGCCCTGGCGACTGCTATCAAGATGTCACGCTCCGGACTGGGCGAGGAGGAAAAGCCCATCGGTTCCTTCCTGTTTGCCGGGCCTACCGGTGTCGGCAAGACCGAAGTGACCCGCCAGTTGGCGATGGTGATGGGTATCGAGTTGATTCGCTTCGACATGTCGGAATACATGGAGGCGCATTCGGTATCACGCCTGGTTGGTGCGCCCCCGGGTTATGTGGGTTTTGACCAGGGTGGCCTGCTGACCGAGGCAGTTACCCGTAATCCGCACGCGGTATTGCTGCTGGATGAAATTGAAAAAGCACACCCGGATGTATACAACATTCTGTTACAGATCATGGATCACGGTAAACTGACCGACACCAATGGCCGTGAGGCTGATTTCCGCAACGTTATCCTGGTTATGACAACCAATGCCGGCGCCCAGCAGAGTGCGCGACGTTCCATTGGTTTCACCGAGCAAATTCATTCCTCTGATTCAGCTGAAGCAATCCGCCGTACCTTCTCGCCGGAATTCCGTAATCGTCTTGATGCCATCATCCATTTCAGTCCTCTCGACTTCAACGTGGTTCTGATGATCGTAGACAAGTTCATACTCGAACTTGAGGCGCAATTGATCCTGAAAGATGTCAGTATTTCCGTTTCGGCGCCCGCACGGGAGTGGCTGGCTGAGCAGGGTTTTGATCCCGAGATGGGAGCACGCCCGATGAAACGGGTTATCCAGGACAAAATCAAGCGTCCCCTCGCCGATGATTTGCTATTTGGCGTATTGTCGGAAGGCGGTGAAGTGGATATCTCGCTGACAAAGAAAAACGGTGGCGAGCTGAATATCCGCACCCGGCCAAAACAGGAAGTTCAAAAAGCGCTGCCGGCATCAACAGAAAGCTGAGCCGGGTTACCGGGGTTATTTCATGCGGTAGGTGATTCGTCCTTTGGACAGGTCGTAGGGTGTCAGTTCAACTTTCACGCCATCACCGGTTAAAATCCGGATATAGTGCTTGCGCATACGTCCGGAAATGTGAGCTGTCACGATATGACCGTTCTCCAACTCAACCTTAAACAAGGTATTTGGCAATGTTTCCAATACCTTACCTTCCATTTCAATCACATCTTCTTTAGCCATGAGGTCCTCGCATCAATGAATATGGCGGTATTGTGCCACCCACAGGCGCAGTTCGAAAGGGTTTAAGTTAAAATAACGTTGACACAACTGTGTATTTGCTTAAAATACGGCACCTCAAAGCGGGAATAGCTCAGTTGGTAGAGCACAACCTTGCCAAGGTTGGGGTCGCGAGTTCGAGTCTCGTTTCCCGCTCCAAATTCAAAAACCCGGCGTGGAACCCTATTCACAGCCGGGTTTTTTTATAAATCGTTGCTGAATTGTGCAGTATTTTGATGCTTTAACACGTGGAATTATCAGGCCACGAATAGTAGAATAGCGCGCTTGAGGGCAAATGCCCCCAAAGCTCGTCCCCGAGGCCAGGTGGCAGAGTGGTTATGCTGCGGCCTGCAAAGCCGTCTACGCCGGTTCGATTCCGACCCTGGCCTCCAATATACCCCGATCGCGGGGTATTTTTTTGCCTTTACCATGGCCTGTGGCAAGCTCGGTGGCCTTCGACAAATGGGGCACCGTGACGCTCGAGGCGCAAAACTGCGCAAGCATTTTGGTGACCATGAATACCCAGGAAGGCAACAAGGTTTCTGCGACCATTAAAATCATCGGTGTCGCGGGTCTTGTTTGCGTTGATTGATATCGGCTGGCCGCTGGAATGGGCGCCTGTGTGGTAACAGTTATAAAAGGGCATTCAAATCTGGCCCGAGCCGCTTGCTTGTGAAAGAATAATCGTGATCGGAATGCCGTCAGGGCATCCGGAACCTTATACGCATTAAATGTTCAAAGCTGAACGCAGATCAGTTGGGATTAATATTGAGCCAAAACGAAAAGGTCCGCCGCCTGGACGGATTCTTGCCAAAACTTGCTGTTTTTATAGCCCTGGCGTGTCTGTGGCTGATGATCAGTGGTTGTGCAGGCACGGCCAAGGGCAAAGTGACCTCCAGCTACTCCAGTCTTGAAACACAGGAAGTTTCAACGAATACGGCTTCCGAGTCCTCGGCGATGGTCATCATCCGCTATCCGGCGATGATCCATGCCAATGCTGAGAACCTTTATGTCAGTTCTTTTGCCATCAACGCCATCGGCGGTGATGTTCCCTATGGAGTACATGGTAACCGGCAGACCGCCAGGGTCGCCCAGTCCATTATCGAAAAGTCCAGCTACTTTGCCATGTCCCTTTACCATGAATTGAAAAGCATGTTACCTGAGGGCTCAGTGCTTCTATCGCCACATATTGTTGAATGGAGCAAAGAACGTAATTTGTATAGCCGCCCGATCCTTGCATCCGAGCAGATTCCCAGTGTGCTGACCATTGACTTCAACATCTACTCTTTTCCCGACATCGACAAATTGATGGACGCTGAGCCGGTCACCTTTGGCGACCTGGTGACACCCCTGATCGTGGTCAGGAGTTCCCGCTGGACGCAGCCGTCATTGGGAGGCTTATTGTTGTCCAGTCCGCCTCTAGCCAGTGCGGCTTTCCGTCAGCAACAACTTGAAATCGATCAGCGCATCACCGCAAAGCTCAACGACCAGCCACAGAGTGTTGAAACCTCGCTGGGGTTCATCTCGTTTCTCAGGGAAAGGGATATACCGCAGTTGGCTTTACCGCTCAGATCGGCTTCGGAGGGCGGGCAGCAGGCAGTGGCCGTCGAGCAGTACTCGCTGGAGAAAATCCAGATGAACGGGCCGTTGATATCCACACTACCGGAAAGCTTTGATATCGACCCGTTTGTGCAGGCGTTCGTCAAGGGCGCCGGCACGCGTGTGGTTGAACTCCTTAATACGCTTGATCATGAAAAGGCGACCTTTTTTGCGCGTCAGGCGGCGCTGGAGCGTTTTGATCCTGAATTGGCCAATGTGTTTTTTGTTCAGTCCAATGATGAAAGTGTGCGGGCACGGCTGCAGTTGGCGGAAGCACTGGTCGGTGCCGAGCGGGAGTTTCTGTCAGCCCAATCGGACAGTATTTATGATGGTACCTATAGCGGCAACTACGGCTCAAAAATGCGCAGGATCATCGCCGCCGAGTATCGCATGCTCGAGGAGCGACGCCAGCTTGCACGCAAGCAAAACATGACCACGGCCGTTGCCGTGGTGGCGCTGGCCGGTTCGGTCTATGGCGCAGCTGCCGCCGGTGCTGCCAGTACGGCGGCAGCCGTCACAACCTCGGGTGCAGCACTGGCCGGTTCTGGTTGGGCCTTGCATAAAACACTGGAGACGAAGACCGAATCCAAAGAGGTCAACCGCTATTTTCTTGCACGTATGGCGCCCGCATTTGACCGGCAGATGTCAGTACAGATGGAATGGCTGGAGTCAAAGGAAGTGATCACAGCCCGCGGTTTTGCTGAGTTCAGAAACAAGACACTCAGCCTCTACCAGTCGCGGGTCAGGTCCATGCAGGTCAGCACAGAGCAGCAATGCAGGTTCTCACACCCCGGATTCGCCCAGGTGGGACGATGGTATGGGCTTTGCCACGATGGTTTCGCCACCGGCAGGGGTTATGGGCTGGTCATGAGCGAGATTGGTGAAAGTGTGGAATTCCTGGGCGATGCAAAAAATGGCGTTGCACAGGGTTCCGGTGGCATGATTATTCAACGCAATAACCAGTTGGGAGCGACCTATTATGAGGGCGAGTTCAAGCATGGTCTGCCGGATGGTGTTGTGCGAGTGGAAACCGCTGGTCAGCCACCCAGGTTGCGCCAATACAAGAATGGCAGTGATATCGGCAAGGGTAATATCAGTGCTCTGAAGAGTCTGCGTTTTGCGTCCGCCCACAATGAATATGCGACTCAACTGACGCCATGAGGTTATTGAAAAAATCACTTTTTCCCAAGCTAGCGGTATGGTTGCTGGCAATATTTACGGCAACCGTTTACGCCGGCATCGAAGACCTGAGTGAGCTGCCGCCAGGAGAGCAATATCGTCAGCTGAGCCTGATATTGTTGATCTCGGGTGGCGCAGACCCCGAGATGCTCGCTGCCCTCGCCCCGGATGACCGGTCTGCGCCGCAGACGGGGCAATCGGGTCTCGGGCCTGATGATTACAAGACGCCCCTGATAAGGATCGTCGACCAGCAGACCATGCTAACCGGGGCCGTTTTTCTTTTGAATTTTGCCCAACAGTCACGTCAGGATATCGAGCAGAAACTGGCAAGTATCAATGCCGGCAATCCCATCCTGATCAGCATGGTTGACATGACGGCGATCACCGAGGATGCCATCATAATTCGTAATGCGATTGCCGATGCGATAGGTTACTCCGAGATGGTTGCGGATGAGACCGTGGCGAGGCACCTGCAAAACTACCGCATACAGACCATCAGGATTCGTAACATCATGGAGTTTGAACTCTATGACCGCGAGCTTGACCGTCTGACGGAGGAGGCCATAGCCTCGGTGGGTGGCAAACTGGATGCCTACAAACGCATGTTTGATGAAGAAGTTGATTCAAAAGAACTCGACCGGCAGTTTGATGCCGCACAATATATTTTTAACCGCAGTGAAAAATTTGATGAGGAAGCCGGTATCATGACAGAGGAAATCATGAGAAACGTGATCCTCTCGCAGAGTAAACCGATTCCCTAGTTCATCCTGTTAATCACTGTTTGAGTCCAATCAAAGACCTGTTAAGGCCGTTACCGTTGTCAGTTGCTCACCCACCGGGTGAAGTCACTGCCTGCGCTGATGATGTTATGCGGCAGGTCTTCCACCAGCTTGCAAAACGTATCTCCGTGCAGGTGGACCAGGTGCTCATGGTCGCCCGCCTCGATATAAATTTCTGAAGCATTGGTCAGTTGCTCATCCCAGATGATATCAAGTCCATACGCGTTGCTGAGTGCCGGAACCGCACCCGGGTCACAATCCTGGAACAGGTTGGGCAACTCATCCTCGTTGGCCAATTCAAGATTGCGCCCGAGGCTTTCATTCACCCAGTCAAGATCAAGCCGGTTACAGGCCGGCATAATACTGACGACATAACCGATTTCATCTTCCAGCACCACGGCCTTGGCAACCTGGTGGTCTGGAATATGGGCAGCGTGAGCGGATTCGAGTGCGCTGTGAGAGCGCGCATGTTCAACAACGTCATAATCGACGTGCTGGTCTTCAAGATAGGATTTCAATGTCATTGCGATAGCCATGGCTTCCTCCTGTAAACATTGAGTGAAACCGTGCTTGACGGCACAAGTCGCAAGTCACGTTATAACGAACATAAAATCGGGTTAAAAAAATCGACACCCGACATTTTCATTATAGACTGTCAGCCAATGATTTAAAGGGTCAAACAGGCTCAATCGCAGGCGAAATCACCGTCGTCCAACGGCCGGCATAGCGGCGGGAAACCATTCTGCTGCCAGAATTCCAGCAAGTGCTTATTGACGAAGTCCTTGAACGCCTGGGTTTTGCGGAAATAGGCTGTATCGGGTTGCCACATCAGGCCGGCGTTGGGAATCGTGGTAAAACACTGTTCCTGTTTAAGCGCGATGGCCACAGAATCCATGTGACAGATATCGATGTTGAAATCCTCACCCCATTTGTTGAACCTCTCAACCCTCGCTGAGTGGTCTTCTTCGGGATTTTCTATGGCGTCGATCCAGTCCTTGATGGGTGCAAATGGATTACGCACAGCCAGCGATGCCACCAGGTAGGCCATATTCTTCTGACCGGTATGGACATAGTAGGAGACAAACTTGTCGCCTGTTGAGTGGAAGTTGTAGGCAAAGGTTGCTTCCAGTTGACTGACAGCCTCTTCAATGCGACCGAGCCCAAGCAGGGTTTCCGCGCGATACTGGGCGCAATTCAGATAGGCGGGATCAACTTCAAGGCACTGCTCGAAATCGGCCAGGCCCTTTTGCAGGTAACCCATTTCTTTCAAAGTAATGCCGCGCCACAGCCAGGCAGTGGCGTTCTTGGGGTTGTTTTCGATGGCCATGTCAAGGTTACGGATGGCGCCTGCATAGCCCTCTCCGGTGACCATGTGTTTCATACCTATAACGGCGTATGCCATGGACAGGTTTGGATCGAGTTCAAGGGCCCTGTGGGCAGCTTCGAGCGCCAGGGCGTCGTGATCGGTTTCATCGCCGGGAAACCATGATTTGGCCACCGATCGAACTGCGGCCAGGGCTTCCCAGGCGCGCACAAAATTGGGATCCATTTGCGTTGCCTGTTCCAGCAGTTGCCAGCTGGTTGGCAGGTTTTCGCGGGCGATGAATAACTCGCGGGCCTTCAGATACAGGTCATAGGCATCCAGGTTGCTGGTCGCTGCAGAGACACTGGAAACCTCAAGACCGACGCCCAGTTCGGCTGTCAATGCGGAGACGATGGCATTGGCGATTTCATCCTGTATCTGAAAGATATCGGTCAACTCCCGGTCGTAGCTGTCTGACCATATATGCCGGTCATTGGAGGTATCGATCAGCTGCGCTGTGATCCGCAGTCGATCACCGATCTTACGGACACTGCCTTCGAGGATGGTGGCCACCCGCAGGGTCCTGGCTATCTGCCGGATATTGTGTGTATCACCCTTGAAAGCAAAAGAAGACGTACGCGAGGCCACGTTGAGGCCCTCGACATGGGTCAATACATTAAGCAATTCTTCGGAAAGTCCGTCGGAAAAGTATTCCTGGTTGGGTTCGGAACTCATATTGACGAATGGCAATACGGCAATGGTATTGTCTTCAATCACTGGTTCCGGTTCCGGCTCTGATGGTCTCTCAACGGTCTTGCTGACGGTTTGTTGCTGTAGTTCACCCGGCACCGGCATATACCGGTCCAGCGCTACCATGCCAACCACACCGGCCAACAGGGCCATGGTGATGACATCCAGGGTGTCGCCGGACCTTCTCACCAGGTGATCATGCTCGCGCAAATCTGATTCCTTGCGTAAACCATCGGTGGTCAGTGCAAAAGTCCAGGTGAAGTAAAGTGCTACCGGAAACCCGCATACCAGCAGGGTAATGACAACACCCATCACCCAATCCGGCGCAGCATAATTGAGGGCGACGATATAACCCAGCTGGATCAATATCCATGATGCTACGATGTAAGCCATTCCTATACGGAACACGTTCCGGCTTTTCATTTCGCCCAGTATTTTCACAAACGTTTACCTCTTTTAACCTGTATCAGCTTCACTTATGCCTCTCCATCATTTGTTGGAAATCAGCATGGGAACGGACGCCGTCGAATGCGGGATCAAGCGTGACATTGAATACGGATGTGTTGCTTGGGGGTGAGAATATGGGTTCAAGCATTTCGATGGATTCGTTTACCATGCCGGCGATACCGTAAATACGCGCGTACTTGAATGCCCTCTCAAAACTGGAAACCTCGTCTTGAGGGCTTGTTTTATCTGAACGTTGTATCAAGGTCTTGATGTCCTGCGGCGCGCCACCCTTGAGGGCGAGGATCATGGCCTCGGCGATATCGGTTCTGTAGTCCTGGCCGAGTTCCAGCTTTAAGCGGTTCAACCTGAACAGGGCGGCATCCGCAGACTGTTTTGCCTCGTCCCTGCGCCCCATGAAGTGCAATACCTGTGCCGACAGTGATTCCTTGAGGATAATATCATTGCGTTGTATTTCCTGATCAGCTGAAAAACCACGGGCTACCACCAGCGCCTCCTCGAAACGCCGGGACATTAAGCGGGTATCAAAATAGGTATCGAAAAAATCATAGTCGTAACTGTATTGCAGGCCGATGGTCAAAGGATAAGCCGTTTCAATATCGCCCTTTTCCTGGATCAGGATATTTGCCAGCGTTGATTTCCCCCAAAAACTGTCGGGATCAATCGTGAGTGACTGTTGAGCAGCCTTTCGGGCTTCACCATAGTCGTGCAGGTATTGAAGGGTCGTCGCAAACTCGTGCCAATTGAAATGAACGCGGGGATTGAGCCGCAGTGACATTTGCATCGACTCAAGCGCCTTATCCCATAATCCCGCGCGCCGCGAAACCCAGCCACGCCACATGTAGGCCTGGCCGTTGCCTGGCATCATTTCGATTGCCTTGTCCAGTTTATAAAGGGCGCGTTCATAATCCAGGAAGCCCCAATACCAATAAATTCCATCAACAACAAGCAACTCGGCAAAGTTGTTGTCGATCTCACGCGCTCGCTCTATGGCTTCAAGCGCCAGGTCCCGGTCCTTGATATCGCCGCCATATAACCAGTAGTTTGTCATGTGGGCAAGGGCAAGACCTGTCCAGGCATGTTTGAAATTCGGGTCCAGTTTAATGGCTTCAGTCAGCAGTTCGATCGATGTCTGGTAGCCCTGGTGGGTCTCATTCTGCAAAAAGCGTTTTGACTGCAGGTAAAGGTCATAGGCTGCCACATTGTCGGTGGGCACGTTTGCCACGTCCGCCAGTTCTGAGTCCGTCAGTGTTGCTTTCAGTGCGGTTGCTATGGATTGGGCAATTTCCGACTGTATATCAAAAAGGTTGCTGGTGGTCAGCTCCCGGTCATATATCTCCGCCCACAGGTGTTCGTCGGTCTTTGCATCAATCAACTGAACATTGATACGCACCCGCTCACCGGCACGCTGCACTGAGCCCTCCATGATGTTCGCCACGCTCAATTCCCGGGCAATCTGCCGCAGGTTCTTGGTGGTGCCCCTGTATTCCATCACAGAGGTTCTGGAGATCACGCTGAACGCATCAATCTTTGATAATTGGGTTAAAAGGTCGTCGTGAATACCGTCCGTGAAATAGATATCATTCATATCCGCACTGCGGTTGGCAAAAGGCAACACTGCAATGGAGTTTGCATCCACCACCAGGTCTGGTTCCACCACCGGTTCAGGTTCAGGCTCAGCAACGGGTTCCACCTCAGCGGGTTTTGCCGCGATGGCGGACTCGTATTCAGCGGTTTTCTGTTCGAAACGTGATTCCCAGATAAAATATCCCAGTGACAGGCCCAGTGAAATAATGATCAGGTAATCCAGTTTCCGACCCGTCCTGGGTGTAATGGAGGATTGCCTGGGAACATCTTTTTCCAGCTTGATTCCTTCGGGTGTCAGCTCGAATGCCCAGGCCAG
>JBFFWN010000048.1:0-17386 GCA_041570235.1 Lysobacterales bacterium
AGGTCGATGGACTTCTCAGCGTGTCGGGCGAGCAAGGCACGGGCGGCGAAGGCATCGCGGCCGTGCGGCAACAGGAAGACGCCGGTCTTGCCCGGATGCGCCGCGAGTCCGTCGGCAACAGCGCTGCCCAGCGCGGTCGCTACGCCGTCATCGATCGCGTACGACTGGGTGCGGCTGGATATGTCGGGCAATCTATAGAAGGCGCCCATCACAAAATACACCAGTACGAGGAGGAGCAGGATTCCCGCGGCGAACTTGAGGCCGCGATGTTTCTTGCGAGGTCGTGCCATCGCTGATTCTCCATGCGGATGTGCAGCGCATCGCGCGATCGGCCGGCGTGACCGACCCCTGACAGCTCATGCCGCGAAATGCGCTTATGGCCTGATTGGGGCACCGCGCGATTGTACGCGCCCGGAAAGTTGTTCGTAAACCGCTGACTGGTTTTGTAGACTGCTGAAGGCGCCCGGTTGGAGATGCACATTACACACCCTGCGGGAGTCTGGCCGGCTACCTTTTTTCCTTACGCGCCACCGGGCCGCCGGCCTGCCTCCAGGCATCGAATCCGCCCCCCAGGTGAGCGACGGGCGTGAGGCCCATCTGCTGCGAAATCTGCGCCGCCAGCGCCGAGCGCCAACCCAGGTTGCAGTAGAAAAGGAATTTCTTTCCACTGGCAAAGATGTCCTTGTAGTAGATGCAGTCGGGGTCGATCCAGAACTCCAGCATACCCCTGGGGCAATGGAATGCCCCGGGGATAAAACCCTCTCGCCACAGTTCGCGCACATCGCGAAGGTCGACGAAAACCACGTCATCGCTGCCGTGAAGCGAGAGCGCCTCACCGACGCTGATGGTCTCGATCTCCTTCTCAGCCTCGGCAACCAGCTGTTGATAACCCTTGGTGATGTTGAGCGGCATGGTATGTCCTCCGTAAGCCACAGAAGCCGGTGCGGGGCCGGCAGTCTGACTCATGATAAAGGAATCGTGCTGTGGCATTGAAAAAATCTTCCTTGGTCTGTCTGCGACCTTTTATCCTCGATGGGGGGCAGATTGGCAGGTTTTACTCCAAACAAAAATCCTTGACTACTATTCCGTGGCCAAAATAACTTGACCACTACAAATCTCGTGTTCTGCATAATGTTCGAATATACTTTTCCGGGCGGTGTGTTTATCGCGCATTGTCAGCTCAGGTATATATTGATTAGATCAAGTATGGCTTTGCATCAGGAAAAACCTTGAAGGACCAGAGTAACCAGGGTCGTATCATGAAGCATTGGACAGTGTGAAAAAACCTTTCAACAAATACTTCGAAAGCAATGGTCCTTTAAACCGTTTTGCGAACTTATTCTTTTTGTTTCTTATAACCGCAGTGCTGGCTCGCCTTTTCGCCGTCTATCACTGGCAAGGCTCAGAAGCGCGACCTGAAATTGAAGGAATCTACGCCGATATACTTATCGCTGTAGGTTTTGCAGGGATAACGACGCTGATAGGTATTTTCGGTCGTTGGTTGTTCATGCTGCCATTACTCATATGGTGGTTTCTTCTGAGTTCAAACCTTGAGCTTATTGCCGCGCTGAATGACACCGTGGATTGGTATGATTTTACGTTTGCCCTGGACCCTGTGGTTTTTCTGGGCAGTATACAAAAAGGCGGACAGTTCACCTGGTTTATTTTGTTGTTTTTAATCATAACCCTGGTGACCGGGTTTACCTTGCGGAAGCCGTTTCAGCTAAGCCGGCGTCATGCACTTGGCGTTGCTCTCTTAACAGCGCTCAGTTTGGCACTTTCGTGGTTACAAACCACTCATACCTCGAACTGGATGGAATCAAACCCGGTGGCCCGTACCTTGACCTCCTGGCACAGGACATCATTTGAATCAGAGCTGATTTCACGAAACAGTCCCACATTGAACGGAGGAACGGAGACAGGGCGTCTTCGGAAACTGCAGCGACCCGAGGGCCTTCAGCCCAATATCCTTCTTGTTGTTCTCGAAGGTATTCCCGGTCTGTATGTACCGCAGGTTGCTGAGTACATGCAGATGAGTTCCCCTATCAGCCTTAAAAGCCTGGAGGGTTTTGCCGAGGATTCACTGGTTATCCCCAATATGGTGGCACACAAACGCCAGACGATTCGTGGCCTGTATGCGATGCTGTGCGGCGATTACAGCAAGCTTGAAACCTCAACTCCCAAAGCTTACGAGTATATTGAAAAGGGCAATATGGCGCCGAAGTGCTTACCGACTTATCTTGGCGAAGCTGGTTACCAAACTCATTATCTGCAGGCTGCGCCCCTGGCGGTCATGAGTAAGGACAGGTTTATGCCGGCGGCTGGCTTCAATACAGTTTTAGGAACGCCATATTTTAAGAATAAGTACGTTGCCTCATTCTGGGGGGCTGACGACCGTGCTTTTTTTGAAGGTGCAGCGGAATATATCCACAACCTGCAGGAATCAGAAACCCCCTGGTTTCTGACACTACTGACCGTCGGCACCCATCATCCCTATGGTGCCCCGCTGGAGTTGGTGGAAGAGTATGGTGACGCCAAATTGGCCGCGGTCGCTTATCTCGATAAAGCGCTAACGCCATTTATGAAGTTCCTTGAAGAAGAAGGGTTGTACAGGGACACGTTGGTCATCATTACCTCTGATGAATCCCATGGAGTTAGCAATACGATGCTTGGCAACAACTGGGGCCTTGGGCTAGTGCGGGGTCCTGGTATCGACCCTGGTGCAGTTTCTCAAATGTACGGACTACTGGATTGGCCCGACTCCATACTTGACTACCTGAATCTCTCTGAACAGAATTTGGGGTTCATTGGTCGAAGTATCTTCAGAGAGTATCCCTCACAAAGACAGTTGCTATTCTCATCCGACAGGTATTATTTGGCACAGGGAAAAAACAAGATAATAGGCTGCACGGAAAGCTTTTCTGCCTGCAGTGAATTCACAAGTGAAAACGGTGAGCTGTTTTCTACGGGTTACAAAAGCAAATTATTGGATGAGACGGGCCCTGATCATTATGGGGGGTTGATTCGCAGCCTTGTGCAGACCGCCGATACATCGCTTTTCGGGCCGGGAAACACCGTACAACAGTACTCATTTATAGACGGTTTGAAATACACACTCGATGTTGGAAACCGGACTTTAATATCAGGCGGGCAATACCTCAGTCTCTCCACTGGCCAACCTGCAATGCTGGAACTCGATGTACAGCGTCTCGATGACACGGCCAATACTGGAATCAAGCTTGAACTAAATATTTGGAATAATGAAAACGATCAAGATGCCTGGAAGTTGTTAGCTGAGAAGAAACCACCAAACCCGTTTTTCCTGAAAGGGAACGAACACCTGAGCCTGCAATACACGATCAACCCACAAGTTGATATAAAGCGGATCAATTTCGACCTGGCTGCAACGGCCTTTGGTGGGCAGGCCAATTTGAAGGTAAATAAATACTCGCTTAGATTTTTAAACGAGAAAAACCAGGAAACGCCTCGGGAGCCTTACAAAATCAATCGCGCTCCATCTTCAATATTGGCGGAAGGTGACTCAATTAGCTTTGTCAAAACATCATCACATGGCTGGGACTTGTTGGGTGAGGGTTGGGGGTTGCCAGAATCCTGGGGTACCTGGTCGATTGAAGACTCATCGTGGCTCAATTTCTCCTGGGGACAAACCGGCAAGTCGAATAACCCGTATTGTATCCAGATTGACCTGAAGCCCTATTTAAGTGAATTACACGCTTCTATCGAAATTGGCCTCTACCTTAATGCAAAATCGCTGGGGCAATGGCAATATCAATTTGGTAAAGAAAATCGGCCGCTTTCGGTTTCCGTTGAGTCCGACTGGTTTGAACAGGGTGATAATGAAATTCGTTTTGATATAGATGCGCCAGCGTCACCCTTTGAACTTGGAACCGGTGACGATACTCGTCGTTTGGGCATTGCACTGAAAAACATACGTATTTTCGATAACCTGGAGAGGAATTGCCAAGCTTCTTTACTTCTCAACAGGTAGCCGGTTGACATAAATAGCAACGACAAGATATTGCCCTTTCTTACAAAGCGGCCCACCTTCGGCCAGGGATTTCCCGATAATTCTCCCTTTGGTGGCACTGCATACCTGGATCATCACAAACCGCAGACCGTTGACTGAACCCCGGAGTTCAGGAAATCCTTAACCGGGAGGACTGGGTTGAGAAGTTGTCGAAATGTGGGGTCCACGATCTCGATAAATGTATCTGGGATGGCTTTATATTCTAGTCTGGTTTTCTCTGTCCAACGCCCATCGTCACTATGGTAACCCCCTTTTAAGAACCAGTATCATGGTTACACTCAGCTTCGACGGTTGTATAGCCTCTTAATTCTTTCCGACTGGTTTCAATGTAAGCAGCACGAGGCATAGGGCTGATTTTAGTAAATTGTGGAAACTGGACATTATTAGTTATCAGTATAGACGAATCGAATGCCGTACTGGACGCTGAAGTATCAGCAGCCACCTTGCACATTGGGGTCAAGGCTTAGTTATGGATACCTTTTTGTAACAATATTCCTACAGTTGACCTTTCAATGTCGTCTTTATTCAACGCCATCACTTTCTAATTACCAACAATTTCAATGAACGTGTCCGGTATGATAGGGAAAAGTATGGTGCCGGAGGCCGGACTCGAACCGGCACTTTGTTGCCAAAACTGGATTTTGAATCCAGCGCGTCTACCAATTTCGCCACTCCGGCAGGATTTGCGAGGTGGCAAAGTATATATTTGCCGGGCCGGCGATACCAGTATTACCGTTAAAATTTATCCGGATTTCTGCCTTGCGGGCTTATTCAGCGTGTAAAACCGTCTTCAAACCATACGCGGTTGAAATAGGACACGATATGGGCGTTGAAGTGCTCGTAGTCGACCAGGAAGGCATCGTGCCCCATCAGTGACTCGAGGCAGGAGAAACTGGTGTCGATGCCGTTGGCCAGAAGTGCTTCCGCGATTTCCTTTTGCTGATGGGCGGGGAACAGGATGTCGGTTTCCACACCGATCACACAGGCCGACTTCAGCTGTATGCCCTTAAGGGCCGTTTTAAGGTCGGGGTAGCCGTCGGCCACGTTGAACCAATCCATGGCCCTTGAGAGGTACAGGTAGCTGCAGGGGTCGAATGAGCGCACAAAGCGGCGGGCAGCGGCTTCAAGATACGATTCCACCTCGTAATTCATACCAAATAACTCGGTCGGGAAGTAGTTTTGTTCGCGCCGGCCAAAACGGGTGCGCCATTCCTCGGCCGAGCGGTATGACAACATGCCCAGTTTGCGTGCCATACGCATCCCCGTTATCGGCCAGCGCTTGTCATCGTAATTGCCACCGTTCCAATCCGGGTCGGAGACGATCAGTTCGCGTTGCAGGCTGCGTATCGCGATGCTGAACGGTTCGGAGTTTGGTGAACTTGAAATGGTCAGAAAATGCCTTGCGCCGTCCCTTAACTGCTGCATGTATGAAAGGGCGCTCATTCCGCCCATCGAAGGCCCGACCATGGTGCACAATTGTTCGATACCCAGGTGGCTGACCAGCATGCTCGCGCCAAGGGCGATGTCTTCCACACACAGCTCCGGAAAATCCAGGCGGTAGGGCCTGCCGGTTTCAGGGTTTTCACTGGCGGGCCCGGTAGAGCCTTTGCAGCTACCCAGTGAATTGAGGGCGATGACAAAAAAGCGGTTGGTATCGATGGGCGCGCCCGGGCCGATCATCGGCTCCCACCAACCAGGCGAGGGGTCTTTCTCGCTGGATGCCGCGTGGGCACTGGGCGAAAGACCGCTCAGAATCAGCACCGCGTTGGATCGTTCTGCGTTCAGCGTCCCCCAGGTTTCATAGGCGAGCTTAAAGGACGGCAGCCGGCCGCCTCTTTTCATTGCCAATGGTTCATTGATGTTCAGGTAACGGGTTGCTGATGACATAGGCTATGATCTGATAATAAACGTATATCAATAATAACTTGTGTTGACGATTAATGCGCGTAAGCGGAACGGTGAAAACAGTACAAATAAACGAAAAACCTGATCATGATGGACTGGTTAGCAGCAGCCAGGCCGGTGTGCATATCCATCTTGTCAAACACCTGCGTCGCCACCTCGCTTCACGTTGGGCGCAGCCATTGCATCAGCCCACTGTCGAGGCGTTCCTTCAGTTGCGTGACGAGGGTGTTCTTTCTGCTGGTTCACCGGTCATACTGGACTCCGGCTGCGGCACGGGCAGCAGCAGCTTGAGACTGGCCCGAATGTATCCGGATCACCTTGTGATTGGCGTGGATCAGTCGCTCGCACGTCTTTCAAAAAGCGGTGCCGGCGAAGAGTTATTTCAAAAAGATAATTGTGTGTTGATAAGGGCTGAGTTGTCTGCTTTCTGGCGTCTCTTGTTTGAAACCGGAATTAACATTGACCGCCATTATTTGCTCTACCCCAATCCCTGGCCCAAACCGGCTCACCTTAAGCGCCGCTGGCATGGTCACCCGGTATTTCCGGTTTTGCTGGCACTTGGCGGCGAGATTGAACTGCGCTGCAATTGGGAGATTTACGCACAGGAGTTCGCGCTGGCGGCAAATTATGCGTTGGGCACGGCTGTTACTGTCGTGAAGATAACGCCTGAAAATGGAATTTCACCATTTGAACGA
Organism: Lysobacterales bacterium; assembly: GCA_041570235.1. Classification (GTDB taxonomy): domain Bacteria; phylum Pseudomonadota; class Gammaproteobacteria; order Xanthomonadales; family SZUA-36; genus SZUA-36. Next base: position 6,649 of record JBFFWN010000048.1, read on the forward strand.
AAGTATCTTGAGCGTCAACAGGTTCTGTATGCGGTAAAAGTGCCGGCTCATGATACGCGGGCTTTTCGGGCAGACAGGTCGCGAGTTCCGGCCCTGCCGTAAAGCTGGATGTTATTTCGTTTCCGTTTCTTGTGTTTCTTGCGCTTCCTCTTTTTCTTCAAGCGGTGTGAAGTGGTCGATACCTTCTAGGCTATTGTAAATAAAAGTGACAAATTGAGGCGGTGTAATCCAGGTCTTTCCCAGTGTTTCGTCCCACTCGCTGGTTGGTTTGGCATCGATAACCTGCCGAAGGTCCTTACCCTCATCGATAAGAACCTGCACGTTGATGCTGGCCTGGATAAGGTAATCCCGGTAGGTCTTCAGGTCCTCCGTCATCGCCAGTGGTCCATGGCCGGGGATGATCCGTGTCGATTCGTTCGACAGTGACAAGGCCAGGTCAGCCGCTTCGATGATGCCCTGAATGGATCCACCGGCATCGAGATCAATGTAGGGATAGAGCCCATTAAAGAACATATCACCCATGTGGATCACGTTGCTGACGGGGAAATGGATGATGGCATCACCATCTGTATGACCGTTTGCAACGTAATAGGCCGTGGCCGATTCGCCATTGAAATGTAATGTTATGCGGTCGTTAAAGGTGACAACCGGCAGGGCGTCTTTGGGGTAGGGCGGGGTGGTTGAATTGCTGAAAATACTGACCTGCTCGGTGGCCATGCGTTCACGGATATTGTCATGCGCAATAATGACCGAACCGGAGCGCCCGATGGTTTCGTTGCCACCGGTATGGTCGGCGTGATAATGGGTGTTGATGACAAATTTGATCGGCCTGTCACTGACCTTGCGGATGGCATTGAGCAGACCGGTCGTAACCGGTTTAACCTGGTCATCAATGATGTAGAGGCCGTCCTTTCCGCTTGAAATACCGACGTTGCCACCCCGCCCCTTGAGCATGTAGATCGTGTCAGAAAGTTGGATGGTGGTAAATTCAACGGCTTTTTCTTGAGCAAATGCACCATTGATAGACGCAAAAAACACTGCGAGTAACACCAGGGATTTCATGGGCCCGTCCTCGATCGTTGTTTCAGGATCTCCTAAGGTACACGCTGATTGATGTTCAATGCAATTGCTGATACTGCCTTGGTGTCGATGGTTTCACGGGTTGCCTGGTAATCACCGGAGGCCAGGTTGGCTATACCACTCATGGAAATTCGGGCGCTGACATCCAGCTTTTCAAAGTCGGCCAATGACATTCCGGGGCGCAGCAGGTCATCATCCGTCATCTGCAGGCTTACCGGAAATCCTCTCGGCGGCAGCCGTTTGACCGCCAGTGGCATCCCGGCGCCACCCGAGGCATGAGCAAATACGTACAATACCGCGTTGGCTGGAAGCGAGCCGGCCAGTTCATTCGCTATGTCAACGGTGACAGGAACACTGAACCGGCCGCTGGTCTGCGGCGTGATGGTTGGTTCGATTTTAACCACGGCCGGAGTGGCCGGTGCAGCCACGGGCGGTGTTGTGACGGCCATACCCAGTTTCTCCTGGGCTTGTTGTATCTGCTGGCTGACGGCGGTGGCAGCACCTGATGCAGGATCAAGCATGGCCAGCAATTTCTGCCAGTAGCCGATGGCGGTTTCCTGGTCTCCATCCTGCGCATGCGACATGCCCATCAACCAAAGTGCCTTTTGCATTTCAGGATCAATGTTCAGGGCGTCCTCGATCAACTTTTTGGCTGCGGGGCTGACCGTGGGCTGGCCCGATGCAAACAGCATGGTTTCTGCCAGTTCCACCATGATCAGCGGATTGCCGGGTGTCAACCGGTTGGCGTTGGCCAGGGCGGTTTCTGCCTCTGAGTACCGCTGCATGGATTTGAGGCTGCGACCCAGGATCAACCAGCCATCTGGATCATCCGGGTTATCATTGAGGCGCTGTAGCAACGCGGCCACCAGGTCATCCATCTGACCCTGCTCGGCGTCATGCGACCCCGCCTGTTGCTGGGCTGCCTGTTGCGGTATCGCTGCCTGCAGGTTAAGGGCTGCAGGTGTTCCGATGTACTGGTAGAACAGGATACCGGCCAGCGGCGTCATCAGTACGATAAACAACGCGATGATCTTGTCTTTTGCAGCACCGGTGATAAGTGGCCAGCTGATCATGGCAGCAGGAATGGCGAGCAGGGCTATAGCTAAAATCCAGAATTTCATTCTCTATTCTCTTTGACAAATGATCGGTTATTGGTCGTTGTCAGTTGTATTTGTGTTCAACAGTGCTGCGCGTTTTTTGATGTTTGCGCGAAGTACCAGCGCGCCGATCAGCAACAGCAGCGCGGGTGCCACCCATAACAGATAGGTGTTGGTTTGCACGGGCGGCTTGTAAAGCACGAAGTCGCCGTAGCGTTGCACCATGAATTGCTTGATTTCATCATCGCTTTTGCCAGCCATCAGCATCTTGTGGACTTCAGCGCGCAAATCATGGGCCAATTGGGCGTCCGAATCAGCCAGGTTCTGGTTTTGACAAACGGTGCAGCGCAATTCCAACGTCAGCTGTTTGAACCTGCTTTCCTGTTCAGCGGTATCAAATACCATGGGTTCCTGTACCGGTGATGATTGTGACATCACCGAAGCAGACAGGCTGAAAAACATAATCAATATCAATATCCTGCCCATTTTCATCAGCTATCAGACTCCATGCTGGCAACGCGCGGGAGGATTTCGGTTTCGACAATCTCCCAGGTCAGTTCACCGAGCTGTTTAAAGACGATTTGACCTGCCGGGTCAACCAGGAAGGTTTCCGGGGCCGCATAAACACCAAAATCTATGCTGGTCCGGGCATCGTAATCCACCAGCGTCACATCATAGGGGTCGCCCCAGCGGTTCAACCAGGCGATGGCATCTTCTGATTCATCGCGGAAATTCAAACCGACGATATAAACCTTGTTGAGCTTGGCCAACTGGGTAACAACCGGGTGTTCAGCGCGACAGGTGACACACCAGCTTCCCCAGAAATTGACCAGGTAGGGTTTGCCAAGCAAGGATTCCCGTGACATCGTCTGTGATGGCTTACCCAGTACGGGCAGCTCAAATGCCGGTGCGGGTTTATTGATCAGGGGTGAGGGCAGGTTGGTTTTCTGGTCGGCGATCTTCAGACCAACCACCAGCAGCGCCACCAACATCAGAAACCCGATCAGGGGGATCGTTCGACTGTTCACGCGGTAACCTCCACGGCTGTTTTTTTGACTTTTTCGGACGCCACCACCTTGCTCCGGTAGCGCTTGTTGCCTGCGGCGATCAGGCCGGCCAGTGTCATGAATATCGCACCCAGCCAGATCCAGCGAATAAACGGCTTGTAATAAACCCTGACGGCCCAGGCGCGGCCAACATCATCCAGGGGCTCACCCAGGGAGACATACAGGTCACGGGTGAAACCCGGATCAATAGCCGCTTCTGTCATCATGCTGCCACGCTGGGAATACTCGCGTTTTTGCGGAAACAGACGTGCGACCTCTTTATCTCCCTTGGTGACGATGAATTCACCCTCTTCGGCCATGTAGTTTGGACCGCGAACCTGCTTGGTGCCATTGAACTGGAAGGTATAACCGGATGTTTCGTAAATATCACCGGCTTCCATACGCAGATGTTTTTCACCGCTCAGTGAACTGGACATGCTCAGACCGATCAGGAAAATACCCAGGCCTAAATGGGCCAGGGTCATTGACAGTACACCTGCCGGCAATTTGAATCCCCTCGCTTTTTGCAGTTGCTGACCTACGTAAAACAGGCTGCCGGTGGTTACCCACATGCCCGCTACGATGCCCAGTGCAGACAGCCAGCTCAGGCCGGGCTCGATGGCCCAGACGCCGGCGCCAACCACGATGGAGATCAATAACGGCCAACGCAGCTTGCCAAACAGTCTTTTGGGGTCATCCTGCTTCCATCTCGAAAAAATGCCAATTGGCAGCGCCAGGACCATCGGCACCAGCAGCCAGTTGAACAGCAGGCCGAAGTAGGGAGGGCCAACGGAAATCTTGCCGGCGCCCAGAGCATCGATCAGCAATGGGTAGAGCGTGCCGGTGAGCACCATGGCTGCCATCACCGTGAAGACGAGGTTGTTCACCAGCAGGAAAGTCTCACGGGAAACCCCGGCAAAACCACCCCCCTGGATCATCTTGGGGGCCCGAATGGCATACAGTGTCAGCGAGCCACCCACCACAACACCCAGGTAAGCGAGGATAAAGATACCGCGGGTCGGGTCAGATGCGAAGGCGTGTACCGATGTCAGCACACCTGAACGGACCAGGAAGGTGCCCAACAGGCTTAATGAAAAGGCCGACAGGGCCAGCAACAGTGTCCAGTTGCCAAATGCGCCACGTTTTTCTGTGACCGCCTGCGAGTGGATCAGGGCCGTACCAACCAGCCAGGGCATAAAGGATGCGTTTTCAACCGGATCCCAGAACCACCAGCCACCCCAGCCAAGCTCGTAATAAGCCCACCAGCTGCCGAGTGCAATACCAATGGTCAGAAATGCCCAGGCAATGAGGGTCCAGGGGCGCGACCAGCGAATCCAGTCACGGTTGACCTCGCCGCCAAGCAGGGCCGCCACGGCAAAGGCAAAGGCCACCGAGAAACCGACATAACCCATGTACAGCATCGGCGGGTGAATGATCAGGCCAAAGTCCTGTAACAGGGGATTAAGATCAAGACCTTCAACCGCGGCCGGCATCAATCGGCCGAACGGGTTTGATGTGAGTATGATAAATAACAGGAAGCCAACCGAGATCATGCCCAGAACTGACAAAACCCGTGTCTTGAAAACCTCGGGAAGGTGTTTGCTGAACAGGGCAACTGCGGCAATCCACACAGCGAGTATCAATTCCCACAATAACAATGAGCCCTCATGAGCGCTCCATACGGCTGAGTAGCGATAGCTCATAGGCAACAGCGAATTGCTGTTTCTCGCCACGTATTCAACCGAGAAATCCTGCACGATGAAGGCGGAGGTCAAAATGCCGAAAGAAATCATCAACAGGGCAGCCTGCACCAGTGCGGCAGGACCGGCCATCGCCATAAGGCGTCTATTGCCCGTATAGCTCCCGACCATGGGGAACACTGACAGGGTCAGGGCGATCAGCAGGGCCCCCAAAAGTGTAATTTGGCCTAGTTCAACAGTCATTGCGTTGGCTCCGTGTGCCCGGCTTTTTTAAGCGCATCAGCCACTTCCGGAGGCATGTAGTTTTCATCATGTTTGGCCAGTACTTCCGAGGCTTCGAACCGCCCTTCCGCGGTCAGTTCACCAATCGCGATGATGCCCTGGCCTTCACGGAACAGGTCCGGCAATATGCCATCAAACCGCACCGGTGTGGTCTCCGCACCGTCTGTGACGTCAAAGGTAACCGCCAGGCTGTCGGCTGCCCGGCTGACACTGCCACCGGCAACCAGCCCGCCGAGGCGAAAACGTTTGCCGGTCGGCAGGTTTTGCTCTTTCACATCGCTTGGGCTTACGAAAAACAACATGTTTTCATTCAGTGATTTAATGGCGACGACCGCCGCCACTCCGACACCGACAATGATAACAAGAACTCCGATTAATCTGCGTTTACGTGTAGGGGTCATTGGTTTCTATCCATGCGTGATTCGCGAACTTTCAATTGCTTGAGCAGTCCGCGTTTGTTGATGATTGGTGCTATTGCGGTCCACAGCATGATGACTGCGCCGACCGCGTAGGAGCCTAAAATAAATGGTGTGTGTGACATATCAGTTTTTTCCCTCTGCCAACAGATCTTTTACCCAGCGTTTGCGATGATCCTGTTTGAGCAACCTCAGCCGCGCCCTGCTTAGAAGATTGGCGCCGAAGTAGAATTTGAAAGCAACGGCCATGTACAACAGGGGCCATAACATGCTCGTGTCGATACTGTTGCCGGATGTTCCAATACTGCTTCCCTGGTGCAGGGTGTTCCACCATAAAACCGAGTAATGGATGATCGGCAGGTTGACGGCGCCCACGATGGACAGCAGCGAGGCGGCGCGTGCTGCCTTGCGTGGTTCATCAAATGAGTTATAAAGTGCGATAACGCCAAAATACAGGAACAACAGCACGAGCTCGGAGGTCAGGCGTGCATCCCAAACCCAATAGGTGCCCCATGTCGGCCGGCCCCACAAAGAGCCGGAAACCAGTGCAATTATGGTGAATGCTGCTCCGATTGGAGCACTGGAAATGATCATCACTTCCATGATCCTGATACGCCAGACCAGGGCGATAATACCCATGATGGCCATCATTCCGTAGATCATCATCGACATCCAGGCCGCCGGCACATGCAGATACATGATGCGTACGCTCTCACCCTGTTGATAATCGGGAGGCGCCACCAACAGACCCTGGTAGAGTCCAATTGCGGCGAGGATGATAAAACCTGCCCATAACCACGGTATCAGGTAAGCGCTATACTTGTAGAACCAGGGCGGTGAGCCGGTTTTGTGGAAAAATAAATATATTGGATTCATTAACTTAAACTCAACTTTAAGGCTGCTGCTGTTGCAAATGGTGCCAGGGTCAGGGCGCCTATCAGGCCTGCTGCCATCAATCCCAGCTGGCCGGTATACGGTAAACCGGCAACCGCTGAACTTACCGCGCTGGTCGCCAGGATCAGCAAGGGTACGTAAAGTGGGAACACCAGCAGCGACAACAGCTGCCCACCACGTTTCAGGCTGACCGTCAGTGCGCCACCGATAGCGCCGATCAAACTCAATACCGGTGTGCCAATAATCAACGATTGAATCAAGATTGACATTCCTTCACCGGGAAGGTTCATCCACAACGCCAACAACGGCGACAGTAATACGATAGGCAGACCGGCCACCAGCCAGTGCGCAACGATACGCGATAGTGCGATCAAAGACAAAGACTGGTCGGAAAGGATCATCTGCTCCAATGTTCCGTCTTCATAATCGGATCGAAACAGGCTGTCCAGGGATAATACGGTTGCCAACAACGCGGCAATCCAGATCACCCCCGGTGCAATATTGGCCAGCAATTGCGGCGATGGGCCCACCCCCAGTGGGAACAGTGTGGTTACCACCAACAGGAATACAAGGGGTTGTAATAATTCCGCGCGCCGGCGGTAGGCGAGCAGAAAATCGCGCCGCAATAATGCTGAAAATGCGGTGCTTGCCGATTGTCTGCTCATGCCGCGTTCTCCGCGTAGCGTTCACGGCCGCTGATCAAGCGGCACTCTTTCAGTTCAAATCCCTCGGGACGCAGACTGCCATGCGTGGTCATGATGCAGGCGCCACCACCGTTAAGGTGTGCCCTGATGATTTCATCCAGCATGGCAATGCCCTGCGGGTCCAGGTTGGAATAGGGTTCATCCAGCAACCAGAGCTTCTCGTCACAAAAAAGAAGGCGTGCGAGTGAACAGCGTTTGCGCTGACCGGCCGATAAGGTGCGTCCTTCCTGCATGGCCACCGGGGTCAGGCCGATCTCGTCAATCACCTTTCTGCACAAGGCATCACCGATGTCGGTTTTTCGAGTGCCCATGAAGCGCATCCAGAAGCGGATATTTTCCTCCACGCTGAGGTCGTCTTTAATCGCGGGATTGTGACCGGCGTACAGCGGGTGGCTTATCTTGTTGATTTTACCTTCCGATGGGTCCAGTAAACCCGCCAACAGGCGCAGCAGCGTGGTTTTGCCGCAACCGTTCGATCCGGTAATCAACAACAGGTCGCCCGTGTTCAGTTCGAAACTGACGGGTTCAAAAACCCGTTCAAAATAACGTTCAAAACTAAGGCTGGAAATCGATATCATTTGGGAAGTATTTGGCAAATCAGTTCGTCCGTTTTTGATGTTCTAATGTGGGCGCACTGGCCGCATATTCAATGGCTGGGAATTATTACTCAGCAGTACTTCATATTGAAATGATTTTAGTCATCTAAAATCCATTTAATCAATATTAATGATAATTATTCGCAACAATATAATGTGAGGTTTGACAGAATACAAATCAAGTAGCATTCTGGACATATTAGCGAATCCATAACGCCAAAAGTGAGAAATCTATGAAAGCTTTCTTACGTGAAAACTTAATGATCGTTATCAGTATCGCTTTACCCCTGTTGGTGGCGGTATTTTTTGCCCTGGCCACCGTGTTGCCCGGCATATTTGCCGCACCACCCCAACATGATTTGCTGTTGAGCCTGCACGGCCGTTCGACCGACAGGACAACCCAGCTGACTATTGACTTTGCTGTAAAGAACGGGCGGGTCAGGGTATTGGCCGTTCAGCCGGAAAACCCGCATCAGCAGAACATGCCCCGGTTGTTTCGCTACGATCATATGACAAACAAGGTCACTGAAATAGCCATTCCCTTGCCTGCCGACACCTCCGGCTTTGAACAGGAAAACGACATTCATGTGCCCGAGCTTGATGACTTGACCGTCACAGAAACCCTCGTTGCTCCCGATGGTTACGAATTCAGAGGCCGCAGACGCAGTGGAGGCCTGATGATGGAGTTGTTTGGCGCCTCGCGGAATCGCACGGACGTGAGTATCGCCAAAAATGGTTCAATCAAACGGATACGATTGCCGGCATCGGATTACTGGTACAACGATATACGTTTTGTGGGTTGGGTGATTGAGAAGGGAGATACCGATGCAGGACAAAGATCAGGCAATTGAACAAATCCTGACCATCGCGCGTCAACATGGTTTGACCGCGAAGGATATCGGTGCTGCCATGGACCGGGCAAAATCCGCAGAAGGCGACAGGTCTGCGGGTTTGCTGGGCCGGATTCTTGGCTACCTTGGTGGTATTTTTATTTTTGCAGGGCTTTGCATATTTATCGCGTTGAAGTGGGAGCTCATGAATACCGCTGCGCGCATTATTATCACCCTGGGTTCGGGCATTGCACTTTTCATCATGGCCATCGTGGCCTCGGCTGATGAGCGTTACCGGCGAGTCAAAACCCCGTTATTTCTGATTTCCGCTGCCTTGCAACCGGTTGGTATCATGGTGGCGCTCGACGAATTCTTCAGTGGCGGTGACGAGCACTATGCCATGCTGTTCACCTCGGGTTTGATGTTATTCCAGCAATTTGCCGTTTTCTGGAAAAAGCGCGAGACAAGCCTGCTGTTTACCAGCATATTTTTTGCGCTTTGCTTTTTCAGTGTTGGTCTTGATTGGCTTAATGTGGATGAGGAACTGAATGTGCTGTTGATGGGCGCTTCCACGATTCTGCTGTGCATCGGGCTCGAAGGCACGGCCTTCCGCAGCGTCAACCCGTGGTGGTACCTGGTAGGTTCCGCTGGTTTCTACTTTGGCCTGTTCGACATGCTCAAGCATTCGCCCGTGGAGATACTGTTCCTGGCGGTGGCCTGTGGCGGTGTTTTCCTCAGTACCTGGGTCCGCAGCCGTGTTCTGTTGTTTGTCAGTACCGTCACCATACTGGCCTATATCAGCTATTTCACATCGGAACATTTCCAGGATTCGCTGGGCTGGCCACTGGTATTGATTCTGCTGGGTTTCGTATTTATCGGCCTGAGCGCCCTGGCCATACGTATTAACAAGCGCTATATCAGTCAGCCCTGATCAGATGCCCAGGCCCTTCTTGAACAGCTTATGCAGCGGCTTTTCGATGAAGCGGTAGTGGGCAATGCAGTAAAACAGGATAAATGCCGCGTAAAGCAGGAAAGCCAGTTGCACGATCCAGCTTGAGAATTGACCTAAGTAGCTGTTCAGGCCCAGGTGTTGGGTGGCGGTTAACCACAGGATATGTGACAGGTAAATGGCGTAGGAAGCACCGCCCGCCGCAAGACTGAAGCGCAATGGCGCCACTTTTTGTTCCAATTCAAGCCTGACCACACCGGCCATGATGAAAAGCGAGGCCGTGCCGAATACCAGCACCCGCCACAGGACGAAATAGCCCTGCTCGATGTTGGTGTTAAAAAAGGCATTGTTGATCCAGCCGCCCGCCAGGAACAGGGCCGTACCGAACAGCAGCAACGACCAGGATCTTCCCTGCTGGTGCTTGCTCAGCCAACCCGCCAGTAAAGAGCCGCTCAGAAACTCGGCCAGGTAGGGGCTGGCCATGTAGGCCTCTGCAAGGCTCATATGTACAAGGTGAGCCTCGTCATAGGCCTGCCGCACGAAATGACTGTAAACAGACCAGGCTACGATCCCCAGCAGCAAAACCCACAACAATTGATGGCGCCTGGAGGCCGTGAAGATGATCAGCAGCGTATAGACGATGTAAAAAAACATCTCGTAGGTCAGCGTCCAGCTGACGGCGATCAACGGCTGGCCCGGCCACAGGAAAAACGATTTCCACAAATTGGCATTGGCTAGGTATTGACCGCCAACCCACACGAACAACGCGATGGCTATAAAATAATAGGGCCAGTAGCCTGAATAGATTCGCGCCAACCGGCGTTTGAAAAAATTAATCGCCGGGTCAAGCCCCTGCTTTTCCATGGTGGTGTAGGCCATGATAAAACCGCTGATGACAAAGAAAACATCAACACCGGCAAACCCAATGGCTTCAAAAATATCAAACAGCGGGCCCTGTTCAACACCGGTCGATTTCAGGTGGGCGCTGGAATGGTAGAAAACCACCAGCATGGCAGCGGCAAATCGCAGAAACTGGATGTTGACCAGCATCGAAGGCAGTGCGGGCGTTTGGCCGGGGGTTTCAACGTTTGCCATGTTGTTTTTGTTTTCTTCCACAATGGCCGGCAAGCATAACGTAAATTTG
>JBFFWN010000049.1:0-17028 GCA_041570235.1 Lysobacterales bacterium
CCGGCCGGTATCCTGATGCCTTTACTTAACAGGCCCTGAAGCTGGACTACATGATTTGACTCGCGGGTCTGTTTGCGCAAATCAGAGCGAAGCTCGTAAGCTTGATAGTCTTCACTGTTGAGTTCAATGGCTTTATCGAGGCTCGCTTCAGCATCATCGGTTTTCCCCTGGAATCTTTGAATCGTAGCCAGGTTATAACGGTGTGCACCGATTTCAGGTTCCCGCCCTATCAGCTGTTGATAAATACCGGCGGCCTCGTCAAACAACTCCAACCGGCTAGATAAAAATGCCAGTTGCGTCAGCTGAGCAGTGGATAGCGCGCTTGAATTGGCCAGTTGTTGGTGAACGGACGCCATTGCGGTTTCATTTTCCCCACACATCATCAAACAGCTCAAACGGTGCAGCGCCCAGTCGATATTGGCCGGTTCCAGCATTAATGCCCGATCAATCGCAACAAGGGCCTGCTGGGGTTGTTTGATAAGTTGTGCGATATGACTTGCGGCGTGCCACCCTGGAGCGTACTCAGGAAAACTCCGGCCCAACAGGTTGCTTTTTTCAACCGCCTGCCTGATGTCCTTTTGCTGTAATTTCTGCCACACCATATCCAGCAATTGTTTGGGGGATTTCCGGATGGGGTTCATTTTCGTCTTCGACACTTCTGAAAAATCGTATCCTAACATTCTGTTGTCTTCACTTGAGACAAAAAACAAACCGGGCCTGGGCCCGGTTTGTTTATAGCCTTGCGAATACTAGCGGAAATTGTATGTCACGCTGACTCCGAGCGTGCGCGGCTGGGTAATGTAATTCCGCTGGTTGTTACCGTAGTAGTTTTCAAAAGGACCTGTATCGGTACTCATATAGGCCTTGGGGTAAGAGCCCGTGATGCCTTCCTTGTTGGTGATGTTTTTCGCAAAAAGAGAAACATTCCAATGGTCCGTGATGATTGCAATCGACGCATTGAAAAGAACGAAGGAACCGAACGTGTCCTGAATCGACGTATCCTGCACGGAGTTGATCGAATCACTCTGATAATAGGTCAACAGCCGCGATGCCATCGTCCAGCCATTATCCATCGTAAAGGCATGATTCAATCCCACGCTGGCAACATGTTCTGCAGTGCCTGGTAACCTGTGACCATCCTCAGCGATCAGACCGCCGGTTTGTGGTTGATACAGATCAGCAGTCAGTTTGGCATTGATATATGAATAACCAAAGTTCACCACCAGGTTATCCGAGGCCGCCCACGCCGCTTCCAGCTCAACACCGGAGGTGGCCGCGGTGTCGCCATTCTGCGCCATGAAGAAGCCCCACCAGGCGGTTGCGGTGTTCAATTGAGGATCATTCCACTTGACATAGAAATAGTCTGCTGAATACCTCCAGGTGTCCGTATTTCCCTTGATACCAATTTCGTAATTATTGACGGTATCGGCCTTGTAAAACTGCACGGTTTCAGGGTTGAGTTCTTGAAAGAATCCCGTTGTTGGAATGGCATTGGCGCCACCGCGACGAAAACCCTCAGAATACGTGGCATACAGCATCTTGTTGTCCGCTATATCCCATGACAGGTTGAGTTTGAACAATACGTCACTTTCTTTCTGGGATGGATAATCGACATAGGGAACCACGGCACCTTCGAAGAGCGGAAAGTCCATGGCGGTTCTGTTGGTCAGCTTGTTATCAAACCAGCGCATACCAAAATTGGCCCGGAAGGTATCGCTGACATGCCAGGTCAACTCACCATAAAGCGCCTTGTCTGTGAAACTCTCTTTGCGATCATAATAAAAGTCGATTTCTGACAGGTCGTATCCACCTGCCCACCATTGACCGAACGCCCTGCATGCCTCACCCAGCTGGGGACAGGCCTTACCATATTCATTCAAACCCAACAGGTAGCTATAGTTGTTGGTGGAACGGTCCTGGTCCATGTAATAGGCACCGACGATCCAGTCAATTTTACTGTCTTCAGTGGCGTCTGAAACCAGGCGAAACTCCTGAACAAGGGCGCTCTCTTCATAGCCTGCCGATACGTATGCGGCTGCCCGGGGGTTACCCGTATAGAGAATTTCAAACCAGTTGGTGAAGGTGGTGTCCTGGCTGCGATCGGTTACCCATAAGCTGGTATTGTCCCGCCAGCCATTGCCATCGTGATTGTAGTCGGATGTGTTGGATGTCAATGTTGCAAAACCGAGATCCCAGGCGATATCCAGGTTGATCAGATCCACATCACGTTCCGACGGTTCCAGAAATGTCGATCCGTTGTCATCATCACCATACTGGTTGCCATAATAATCAGCACCCACAGTGGTGCTGCGGCGCCCGCCGATGTCGTCGCTTTGCATCTGGTAAGTCAACTGAAGCCGGAAGTTATCTGTAGCGTCCCACAAAAAAGAGGCTCTCAGGTGCTTGATTTCAACCGTGTCAGTATCGTCTTCCGAACGGTAACATGCGCCATTGAACGCAACTTCTTCAGGGCTTAACGAACTGTTGTTGTTATCGGTGCACTGGCCATTATTGGCCAAAACCATGGGCTTGCCATTGCTGCCCAATTGATAAAGATTGACATAATCGATAACACCGTCATTGTCGATGATGCCGCCCGATATCCGGAATGCAGCGCTGGCGCCAAGCGGGAAATTCAACATCACTTCGCCGCTGAGGTTTTCGCCTCCCGATCCGTCTGTCTTGCTGATACTGCCGCGGGCCTGGGCATCAAAGCCGCTCGCATCAGGTTTACGCATGATGTAGCGCACCGCGCCACCCAATGCACCCGAGCCATACAGAGTGCCCTGTGGGCCTCGAAGAACCTCCACCCGCTCAACATCCTTGAGTAAAAAATTGGCAAAAATTGGGGTGTTATCAACATAAGTCGCAACAGTGGGAACAGATGACAGGCCGACATCGCCATTAACGCCGTTGTCAACATTCACGCCACGTATGACGATACTGTTCATGGTGCCCTGGTTTCTGTAACCACGGTCCACCACCGATATACCGGCGATATTGCGCATAAGTTCATATGAATCGACGATGTTCTGGGCTTCAATAGAGGAACCCGAGATCGCGGAAATATTGTAGGGAACGGTCTGGGTGGATTCTGCACGCGCGGTTGCGGTAACGATGATTTCTTCCAGCACCGTTTCGCTGCTGCTGGCGGCCTCATCCTGCTGATCTTCCGCCATTACCAGGTTCATCTGGGTGGATGCAATGATCGCGGCAGTGATGGCCCTGGTGAGTGCTTTTCTGTTTATCGGTTGCTTGGCTGTCATGGATTTACTCCGTTATTTTGGTTTTGATCAGTCCCCGGCACAGTCTGCAAATAAAATGTGCCAATCATTAAAATATCTAAATCGCTGTTCGGACCGTAGAGCCAGTTGAAAGGTGGCTTTGAGTCCAGAATCCAAATACCTTTGGATCAGTTGTGTTCGCGTCTAACCTGGCTCCTCCTTTTCAGGTATCGCCAATGGGCCAAGCTCAGCAAAGGCCCCGGGGCCGGCATCGGGTTGATAAACCGGATAACTAAAATTGGCATCCCTGAAGCTTTTAAGCGGTTGAGCAAGACCATGAAGTCCCCTTTCCCTGACCCGCCGCACATGGTTAAAGTCCATCTCCATGGTAATAATCTCGCGTCCGGCCGAGGCCTGGTGTATGACGGTTCCATCTGGCCCGACCACGATGGACCTGCCGTAACCGAGAGTGCCTGCGCAATTAAGACCAAAGAAATACAGTTGATTGGTGATGGCATTGGCCCGGGATAAGGCCAGTTCAGCGTCCCTGTCGGTCGTATTGGTCAAAGTGGGTGCAATAATGGCTTCGGCTCCCATCCATGCCAATTGTCGAATCACCTCGGGAAACCAGATGTCGTAACAGATGACCAGGCCAATTTTACCCACACCGGGAACCTCAAATACGACAAAATTATCACTGCCATGCACCGCGCTCTCGTAAGGGTAAAACGGGTACTGTTTGCGATACCTCGCGATCACCTCGCCCTCGGGGTTTATAACCGGGGCGGTATTGAACACCCTCCCCTCGCTGCGTTCATAGATCGAGCCGGGTATCAGCCATACCTTGTTTCTTTTGGCTGCCTCGCGAAAACAGTTCTCAACCTCTCCCGGCAACTGCACTGCCATATCTGTATTTGCGCCATAGGTACAAAGCTCGGGCAAAACCAGCATTTGCAGCCACGGAAAACGCCTTTTGACCCGGTCAATTTCCCTTTCGACGGTGGAGAGGTTGTCCTCAACACCCAGTTCCAGTTGTAATCCGGCAATGGACAGGAAACTCATACCCGGCTCCGTTTGATTGTGAATGTGGCCCGATCTAACAGGCATTGATTGGCAGACTAGCCATTAGAGGAAAAAACGCATAGAACCAGATTGGAAAGCGTTATGAGTCCAGTCAGGATTTTTTGGACTGCAGGATACCCGAATCAACCAGGCGGCCGGCAGGCCGCCACCAGCGAATCTGCTCACCATTGAGACTGACCCGAAGCTTGCTGGTATCACCATAACCCCAGGTATTCCACTGCCGGCACCAGGTGTCGCCTTCCAGCCACCACCTGCCGGTATCACAGTCCTCATCTGCATGGCCGGAACGGCCCGTCATGGCGCCATTCTCATGCAATTGAATGGTGCAGGGTGCACCGTAAAATGTATGGGTCATGATGGTCGCACCGCTCATGATCTCATTCAGCCGAGATGCATCAAGAAGCGTTGGATCAGCCGGATCCATGTACTGAATTTTATCTGCAGTCAAACCCCTTATCAGGCGAGTCAACTGATTGACACCTTCGCGGATATTTTCCGCCGGTATGCTGGTGACGCCCAGGCGAAAATAGTGACTGACCTTTTTGCGCGTACTGTAGTAATGATCGTCAGGCTCGATCAAAATACCGCGCTTTGCCGCCTCATTAACCAGTTTTTTTACATTGATTTCAGCAGGACATCTCACCCAAAGTGCAGTGCCTCCCTGCGTGGGAAGCTCAATTTCAATATCCCTTAAATAGTGATTCAAAGCCTGTCGTAAGGCATCCCACCGTTGGCCCATGATCTTGTGCAAACGTGTCATAAACGCATCGTAATGACCCAGGGATAGAAAAAATGCGGCCGTGCTTTGTGTGATCAGGCTTGAGCGCCCGATCACTATCTGACGTAAATGGCGGGCTTCACGAATCAACTCGGGTGCGGCCACAATAAACCCAATACGCAGGCCCGGAGCGAGCACTTTAGGTAAAGCAGACACGTAAATGACGCGATTTTCCGTGTCCATTCCCCGCAATGCCGGATGGGGCTGACCGAGATAGTTGTTTTCATGCTCCAGGTCATCTTCGACGATGATCTGGTCATGTTCACTGGCCTGACGCAGCAGGCCTCTGCGTCGCTGGTTTGGCATCGTGACGGCGGTCGGCACCTGGTGACTGGGTGAGACATAAATCACCTCGGCGTTACACAGTTGGTTGGTAATCACCAAACCGTGTTCGTCAACCGGACTATGGATGATCTTGGCCTTGGATTGTTTCAGTAATTCACGCACCCTGGGATTTCCGGGTTCCTCGAGCGCCACTGTTGTTTTATTATCAACCAGTAAGCGGGATAGAAGATAAAGTGCGTTTTGACCACCGGGAGTAATTAGAATCTCATCCGCATTTGCAGTAATCCCGCGCCTGGGTAACATTTTTGTGCGAATCTCTTCGATCAGGGCAGGATGGTCCGCATACCCGTCATTACCCTCCCCATGGTCCACGATCCGGGTGCCCAATGCCAGTCGGGTCGCTTCCCGCCACTGGTTGGCCGGATACAGTGATGAGTCAAAATGACCATCGATAAAAGGGTAAGGATATTGTTGCCAATTCGAGGGCCAGTGAAACTTCCTTTTCTGCTGTCCTTTCAGGCGAATTCGATTTTGCCAGCGCGAATCCTGGTTGATTTCGCCGGTTGATTTACCTTGAAATCCAACGTGCCCTGCGAGAACGTTCTGTTTGACGAAAATACCACTACGCTGGCGGCTTTCAAGATAATCTTCTTCAATCAGTTGCTCATATGCCAGTACAACCGTATTGCGCGCCACCTTTAACTGTTCGGCGAGTTTGCGTGAAGATGGAAGCTTGCTTCCGGTTGGGAAATTACCATTCAGAATACCTTCAACCAGCTTCTGACGAATTTGACTCTGCAAATTCAATTTACTGTCCGGATCCAGATATATAAGTGCTACGCCCACATGTGTCTCTGAGTTTAACTATGTTGAATTGTTAAGATATACCGACATTTCAATCAGATCTCCTGAAACAATGACATTGTTTTGACTGCCACGCAACCGGTCAATATGCGCTTGTATCGAACTGCCTGATCATCCTGCCACTCAATTGTAAATACTACGCAATAGTCTGCTGTAATAAGATGTTTTCACATCTTCGCTGGTGCTTTCGTTTAAAATCAGCATCATGAAAAAACCTTGGATGAAAGACCATGAATCGACGTGATTTACTGCTTTCGGGTGTCGCCGCAACGCTTGCCGGCGCATCCGCTTTAAGCCCGGCGACAGCAAGTCCGGGTGATGCGATTCTGAAACCCCGGCGTCTCGCGCCCGGCGATACTGTCGGACTGGTTGCGCCGGCCGGTCCCTCTTCCGACGATGAAGGTGTGCGGTATTCTGGTGATTTGCTGCGTTCGCTTGGCTTCAAGGTCATAGAGGGCAAACACGTCTATGACCGCGATCAATACCTTGCGGGTGCCGACGAGGATCGCGCCTCGGACGTCAACGCAATGTTCGCCAATAATGATGTCGATGCCGTGTTTACACTACGGGGTGGCTACGGGACGCAACGCATGCTGCCCTACCTGGATTATGACCTGATCGCAAAGAACCCCAAGGTGATCATCGGCAGCAGTGACATCACCGGTATCCTGATCGCCATTTACGAAAAAACCGGGCTTGTTGGCTTTCACGGACCTGCAGCGGGTGGTAATTACTCGGACTATGCCTTGTCAGAATTTCGCAAGGTGCTGATGGAACCATCGAATAGAATACGCATCGGCGAGGCCCCACCGTTTGAACAGCGGCCGGGACGTGTCGAGAAAACCAACCGCGTGACGCGTTTTGCAGGTGGCAAGGCCGAAGGACGGCTGATTGGCGGCAACCTCACGCTGGTCTCCACCCTGATGGGCACACCTTATGAGCCGGATTTCCAAAAAAGAATCGTGTTCCTGGAAGACGTCAACGAAGCCCCCTACCGGATCGACCGCATGCTCACGCAATTGTGGCTTGCAGGCAAGTTACAAAGCGCGGCAGGGATTGCCTTTGGCAAATTCACCAAAACGGAAGATGACGGCAACACTTTCAGCATCGAAGAAATCATACGCAGGCGCTGCGTGCCACTCGGCATACCTGTCGTCAGTGGCCTGATGATTGGTCATATCGCCGACAAGACAACGGTACCGATGGGCATCATGGCGCGTTTGGACGGCGATACGGGTTCGCTGGAACTACTGGAAGCTGCAGTTACCTGATCTGAATACCAGGCAAAACACCTCCACAGATCACGCAGAAAGTTTGGAGTGCCCCAAGAATGGCGGACACTGCCGAGCCTCAAAATGAGGCCCGTTTTTTAGCAGGTGAGGCCATGAATGCATACGCGCATATCGTTGCTGTGGAAAAAGTAGTCCACCAGCTTGCCACTGCGTTTGTCGATACAGACGATGGTCGCCGGCGAGAACCCGGCGAAGATATAGTCATCATTCATGGTCAGGCCACGCAAAAACAATGGCCGGGCCGTCGCCTTTCGTTTGCTCCCAAAAAATGAGACACCCATTTCCTTGATGGCAAGGCTGGCGCTTTTCAATAAGAGTGTGTTGATACCAGGCATTTTCCTGACGTTGATCGCGCGTAATTCCCTGCCGCTGGCAAGGTCGTACTGGCGCACCACCGTGCGGTAGGTGTCGTTAATCCAGACAACACCGGGCTCTTCGATGATCAGGTTATGGGCATGTTTAAGGTTGTCGTCCTGGATGACGATCGTGCCCCTGGTCAGGTTGACAACCATGCTTTTGGAATGAAACAGCGCGTACATTTCGCCATTGAATTCACATATCGCGTTCAGGTGCAAATGGGATGAACCGCGGTAGGTTTTCTGCTCCAGGAAATTGGAACGGTTATCGATGTCCTTGTCTATTTCCAGAGGCTCGAGATTCAATGATTGCTGGAACTGGGGCATTTCCCTGGGCCAGTAGGCCTCTTCAAGCGCCCCGTCCTCGATACGATACTTGAGGGCTGCATCGATCGCGGTGGATGCCACCCAGATGGAATCATCTGAAATAAATGTCTCATGCAAACCGACCATCAAGCCATGCGTCAACCTGCGGCGCGGGTTCAGGTCACGGTCAAAAATGTTCAGCGTATGGTAATCCGCGGCGATGACTTCATCGTTGACCACGCGAATCCCCCTGCAACCGCGAACGTTTCCACGCGCATTCGGATCGTGATAGAGCGTTGGTTCTATGGGCACGTTGGGAACTTCCCCAATAATGGCTTTACGGTCCCAATCCAGTTTGAAAAGACTGCCTCCCTCCTTGACGGGGGCGGCCCGGACGACGGTCCCGAAATAGATAAACATGCTTTGTGACGCTCCTGTGGGGAATTTTGTCACGTATTATGATGAGACTCCGGTGACAACGTCAACGTGAACCCGGCAATCTTGCCGGCGATGGTGATGCCAACATCACTTCGAACCGAACAAAATATTGACGTATAATCGTCGCCTGCTTGCGGCTCACACCAAGGGCCCGACTCATCAGGGAGACATATTCGTGAAAAAAATCCTCGCCATAATAATGACATCCATGTTCTGCAGCGTGGTGTCTTCAGCCGAACAGCCACTATCGCTGGAACTGGTCATGTCCGACCCCGACTGGATCGGTAACGCGCCGGAAAACCCCTGGTGGGCCGATGACGGAAAAGCGGTCTATTACCAGCAGAAACGGGTGGGTGAGGATTTTCGCGATGTCTTCATGCGCCGGATTGACTCCGGCGAAGCTGCCAGGGTCGACTCCGGGCGTCTGCCTGCAGACTCCGGCAAACGCCGGGTATATGACCCTCAACGCCATTACGCTGCATGGCAATACGAAGGCGATATCCTGTTGAAGGACCTCGCCGACGGTGCGGTTACCCGGGTAACCGCAACCATTGAAGATGAGTCCGCCCCCCTGTTCAGTGCTGACGGAGAGCAGTTGTTTTTCCGGCGCGACGACCAGTATTTCAGTTTCCACCTCGAGACCGGCAGTCTGCACCAGTTACCCGACATCCAGGCCAAGGACGCCCCCGAAAAAACGCCAGGTTTCGATGCCTTGCGCAGTCAACAGCTAAATACCATCTCAACCCTGGTGGAAACCAGGCGTCGCGCCGATGCCACCAGGGAAGCGCGACTGCAGGCACGTGTTGATCTGCCCCGCCCCCACTACCTTGGCAAGCAATATGAAGTATTGTCCAGTCACATCTCGCCCGATGGAGATCACGTGGCACTGGTGGTGCGTGCGGCGGATGCCAAGCGCGGACAACTCGGAAAAATGCCCAACTATGTCACCGAGGATGGTTATGTTGCGGTGCGTGAAGTGCGCACCCGTGTAAATCGCAACGCTGAAATCCCGCAGCAGGTGCTATTGGTGTCGCTGAAAGAAGGCAGCCAGGCCTTGCTTGATTTCTCAAAATTACCCGGTATTGATACCGACCCCCTGAAGGATTTGCGCGAATCCGCAATACGCTGGCACGTGGAGGCCGGTGCCGGCAGCGAGGAGGTTGAAAAGGCCTTGAAGGCACCAGAGGCACGATCACTGGTCATCAGTGAGGTTGTGTGGAGTGGTGACGGCTCACAACTGGCGCTGCAATTGAAATCAACCGATTTCAAGGACCGTTGGCTTGTAACCGTTGCAGCAGGCACCACCGACTGGGTTTTGCAGCACCGCTTAACTGATCCGGCATGGATCAACTGGGCATACAACGAATTTGGCTGGTTAAAGGACAACAAGACACTGTGGTACCTGTCCGAGGAGAGCGGGTTTTCCCATCTTTACACGAAGCATATCGATAAGAAAAAGAGCCGGCAGTTGACCAGCGGCCGGTTCATCGTGCGCGAACCCGAAATCGATGCGGCGCAGGAATATGCCTATGTCGTCAGCAACCGCGCCCATCCCGGCAACTACGAGATTTACCGGGTTGCGCTCGGTGGTGGCAAGCTCGAGCAGGTCAGTGACCTGGACGGGGTCAGCAGTTTCGTGCTGTCGCCCGATGGCAAGCAACTTCTGATTTCGCGCTCATGGATCGACCAACACGCCGATCTGTACCGCGGCAATGCTGACGGAAGCGGTCAACTGCAACAGTTAACCGATACGGTTTCGAAGCCTTATGCGGCAATCGACTGGGTGATACCGGAAATCATAGAAGTGCCCTCCTCGCATACCGATCGTCCGATTTATTCCAAGGTCTATCTGCCGGCGGATTTTGACGCCTCTAAAAATTACCCCGCCGTTATGTTCGTTCACGGCGCCGGCTATACCCAGAACGCACATATGGGCTGGCCTTACTATTTTCGCGAATTCATGTTTCACACCCTGCTGACACAGGCCGGTTACGTGGTGCTCGACATGGATTACCGCGCCTCAAAGGGCTATGGCCGCGACTGGCGCACCACCATTTACCGCAACATGGGACACCCCGAACTGGAAGACTACCTCGATGGCATCGAGCACCTGGTCGCCAACTACGGGGTTGAGCGTGACCGCATCGGTATATATGGCGGGTCCTATGGTGGTTTTATGACGTTTATGGCGCTGTTTCGGGCACCCGAGGCGTTTGCGGCCGGTGCGGCCCTGAGGCCCGTCGCGGACTGGATGCACTATAACAACGGTTACACGGGCGCCATTTTGAACACCCCGGAAATCGACCCGGAGGCCTACCAGCGCAGCTCTCCCATCAATTTTGCAGAGGGACTGCAAAGTCCGCTGCTGATTGCCGCGGGGATGCAGGATGACAACGTGTTTTTCCAGGATTCCGTCATCATGGTGCAGCGCTTGATCGAGTTGAAGAAGGAGAATTTCGAAACCGCCATCTACCCACTCGACCCGCACGGCTTCGTTCACCCGGAATCCTGGCTGGATGAATATCGTCGAATTTTCAAACTGATGGAAACCCATGTGAAGTGAGCGAAGGCAGATCATGTTTATCAATGACAAACTGATTTATCTTCAGCTACAGAAAACCGCCTGTACACACATCGCTGTTCTGCTTGATTCATACCTACCCGGTAAGGAAATACATAAGCACAGTCCTTTGAACCGGGATCCCGGCGACCGCCTGGTGATCGGTTCGATCCGCAACCCCTGGGACTGGTATGTGTCACTGTGGGCCTTTGGTTGCCAGCAACAGGGTGCGATCCGCAACCGCCTGGTGGCTTCGGTACCGTCAAGCATCGCGCACATCGTGCGGCGCAACCTGACCCATCCGGGCAAGTGGCTGCAAAGCGTACGCCATATGCGCCTGCTCTCAAATAAAGACCCCGCATTCTGGCAGTCCCTTTATGCCTCTTCTGATGACCCCGCACTGTTTCGGGAATGGCTTCGAAACATATTTACCGAGCAGGGCAAATGCCTGCAACCGGGCACATATCCGTTCCTGCCAATGAACCGGTTTGCCGGCCTGATGACATTCCGTTTCATGCGTTTATTTATCGATAACCGTCATTGGAAATCCGGGGCCGCCGGTATTCTAAACCCGTCCGACCTTAAATCCGCATTTGAACGCCATGGTATTGTCGATCGTTTCATACGCACGGAATCCCTAGAGCATGATGTCGCTGCACTGCTCACCGGGCTGGGTGTCGAGCTTCGTGAGGATGATTTGAAGCGGGCAAAAACCAATGTATCGAAACGCAGGGATTTCAGTTATTACTATGACGCCGAAACCGTCGAGCTGGTCAGAAGCCAGGAACGATTTATAATCGAGACATTCAATTACGAGGCCCCTGCGATGGGTTGAGAGGGGGGGGTCAGAGTTTCAACTCTGCCTCTTTACTCTGGCCCCGTAATCTCTGGGGCTTCCCGTGTTTCAACCCGCGTTTGCGGCTTATCAATCATGAGACTGTTTTTAACATGGATGTCTCTTTGCGGGAACGGGATTTCGACACCGTGTTCACGTAAAAGCGTTTCAAGCTCCCACAGGAAACTGGCTCGTGTCCTGCCCGGCCGGCGCACGCCCTGCCGGCTAACCCAGAACAGAACCGTAAACTCCAGTGCGCTATCGCCAAAATTGGAAAGCCTGACCTGTGGCTCCAGTCCAGGCATGTTGGTTAGCGCACAATCAACTTGCTTTACCGCCTCCAACGCCAGGTCCCTGACCTGCTCTTTATCCGAGCCGTATGCCACACCAAAACTCACACGCAGGCGGCCGTATGATTCTCTCAATGTCCAGTTGGTCAACTGTGTCGTTACCAGCTGGGAGTTGGGCACCACCAGGTCGACCGCATCATTGGTATTAATGACCGTGGCGCGGGTGTTGATTTCCTTGACCACACCTCGCAGGTCACCTTCCATTTCGATAAAGTCACCCACTCGAAGCGTACCCTCAAACAACAGGATCAAACCTGAAACAAAGTTGCTGACAATGGCCTGTAAACCGAAACCAATACCCACGGACAGCGCACCTGCGATCAGTGCAAAACTGGTGAAGTCGATGCCGATGGAACCCAGCGCCGCAAAACTGCCCGCCATGATAATCACGTAATGCAGTATTCTGCCAAGTGTGTAAAAGGCAGGACTCTGTGCAGCACGTTGCTTCCTGACACCACGCGCCAGGAGATAACGAATAATCCACGAAATTCCGACGGCCAGCCCAAGGATCATCAGCATCTTGAACAGGCCTACCGGTGTCACGGAGGTATCGCCTATATTGAACAGATGAAAATCGGCCAGGTCGACCAGCCAGTTCCAGCTATTGGAAAAGAAAATGATCAGGCGCGCCCTCGCATTACCTATACCCTTTCGGTTTGAAATCGCTTCCTCTGCAAGAATATCCTGGATGATTAACAGGTTCTCGCTGGTGCTTTTGATCTGATCAATGACAGCCAAGGTATCACGCGCCACGGTTTGTGCTATCTCAAAATTCTTGACGGTGTTGAGGCTTGTATCAGTTGAAGGAGCACTCAGGGTTGTCTGGGATATGGATGACCAGAGATTTGCCTGTTTCAGCGAGTCAGCCACGATTCTCGGGTAATCATCCAGCACCTGTTCCAGGTCAAAGCCGGTATCGACCTTGTTGGCCCGCAATTGATACCAGCTGAACTTTTCATTCAGTAACATCTCCTGCAACTTTGCCAACTCGGACTCGGCGGAAGCACGTGTTAACTGTTGCTTCCTGAGCATTTCCAGGCTGGGCTTAACCGTTTCAGCGCTTAAAGCGTCCAGCAATTGCGATTGCAGGGCGGCCACTTTCTGTGACGTTTCTGTCACTTTCGCACGCGCATCGACGATGGCGGCCTGAATGTCAGTCAAGTCATTCTCATTCATGACCAGGTGGGCGCGGGCAAAGTCCTGTTGCTCGCTGACCATTGCACTCTGGGCTTGAATTTCTCTAAGAAGCTGTTCGGCGTTTTTTACCCGCTCCATGGCCAGTTCATACTCGACCTTGGCCGTTATTCGCCTGATACCAATGAGCATCCTCGCCGGCGCTTCGGGGTCGGCAGCGCCATACTCGGAGACCAGTTTATCGCGACGTTGCTGTAGCAGTTTGATTTGACTTTCCGATTGCTCAACCTGCAGCTCAAGCTGTGCCGCCTGGGTTTCGAGAGCTCTTACCTGGGCACGCAGACTCAAAACATCATCAAGAAAGTAGGTTTCCTTGCTCAATGGCGGCTCAAACTTCAAGTCTCCCGGACCCTGCCTGGCGAGGGCCAGCAGATCAAACCCGCTTTTAAGATGAGCGATACTGTTTTGTGCGGTGACCAATTCATCGCCGGTAAGGCCGGAGACACGTTGTTCGATAGCCACCAGAAAGCCGCTGAATCGCTTGTTGAACTCTTCGGTTGATTCCGTGTTCAACTGGGTCCACCAGTCCAGGGGCAATTCTGCAAGATCAGGCGCCTTCCAGGCATCCTCTGTCTGTTCGATGACAAATTTGTCAGTGATTGACTGGGCTGATACCGATGAGGGAATCAGAAAAGCCAACAACAGCCAGGAAGCTGTAAGCGCGGAAAGAATGATCGGCCAACCCTTAACGACTAACTTGTTTTTCATTGAATACCCATTAACCGATCTTTTTGTTTTCATGTGTTTGAGACGGGTATTACCCGACACAGTTCAATCCAGTTGTGCCTTGCAGCCGGAACCTCAGGCTAAACCAGCATCAGTCCGGCACCAAAGAAAAACTGGAAAGCCAGGTTTAGTCAGTATTCTACAACATTCAAAAACAACAATTGGCAGCTGCTTTTCGATACACTCTCGCCTTTGAATAAGAATCATACCAATCCATGCATCCCAAGCTGTCTGAATTGCGCTCCTATGTATACGGCAAACACCTGATGGCTGACAGATGCCCGATTTACTGCCTGACAGCAAAAACTGCGGCAGATGGATTGAATCGATAAGGGTATGACAACCAGGCCCTGATGGTCAGAACGGCTCAGCGCCAGCCCATTTGCCACGCATCTTCGTTTTTCAGCGAGTGCCATGAAATCGCCGTGGAACGCCGTGTCATGACGGCTTCGACCAGGCAGTGAATGACAGCGCCCTGCTCGTCAAATTCGACCTCTGTCACCATAAAGTGCTTTTCCCGATTGGCGGGATTTACTGCGGTCCATTTACTGTTCAGCAGTTTTTTGGGATTGATTCTATTCATATCTCAGTGGCGCAACAGGCCGTATGGATCACCACGGAATGACATTGCCGTCCCAGTTCACGAAGCGGCCACTTTGCTCAGCGCCTCCCCCACCAATCACCTGCAGGATTCGCCCCGCACTGGTGGCGCTGTCGTATAACTTGCCGGGTACGACATTAGACTGAAATGGCCTGGACAGCGCCGTATCGGTGGTGCCCGGGTGGATGGCCGTGATGCACAGGTTTGGATGGCTGCGGCGACACTCTATGGCAAGCGTTCTGATGAACTGGTTGAGTGCTGCTTTGGATGCACGGTAACCGTACCATCCGCCCAAACGGTTGTCGGAGATGCTGCCGACCATGGCAGACAGGACGGCAAAATGACCCGCCCGCTTTTTGGGCATTAACGGAATAACAGCTTTGGCCAGCATCAAGGGGCCTATGCTGTTGACGGAAAACATGCGTAAAAGCGTGTCTTGCCGGCACTGACCCAGGGCTTTTTCAGGTTGCAGATCGGCCTCATGAAGGATGCCGGCAGAATTGATCACGAAATCAGGGCGATGCCCATTTGATTTAATCCTGTCAGCCAGCCCCTGCAAGTCGTCGGGCCTGGTTATATCAGCACTTATCGTGTGAACCCGGTCATCGTTGATTTCAAACAACCCCTCGGCAGTCTCCGCTTGCCGGTAGGTCGCATAAACCTGTTTGATACCCTGCTGCTGAAGCAGTTGACGGGTCAGGGCAAGCCCGATCCCGCGGCTTGCCCCCACCACCAGCGCCACTTCACTGTTGATCATGGCCCCGGCTTGTCTTCCGCACCCAGAAACTCGATGCTCCGGATTTCCAATTCGAATTTACCGGGTTTCTTGTCCGCCAGCAGAAACCCGATTTGCTGAATTTCTGATGCGGACACCGGCCCGGCGTCGCTGACCATCGTTCCCCGAAATACCGGAATGAATTCGGCCAGCGGAATCTCAACCTGCTGCCATTGCTCACTGGTGGAAAACATGGCGCGCCATGCGACCCCGTCAAAGCGATTGTTGTGACGGATTCGAAACTGGTATTCGCGCCCGTCACCACGCACTTCCAGGCGCACGCGGGTGGCGCCGGAAAGATCTTGCTCCACCAGGCGGCGAACCGATGAGAAACCGCCATTGTTTTCAAGCGAAAGCTCACCGGTAAATCTCAAACCGTCTTCAGCCTGCACCATGCCACCGGATGAGCGCCCGCCCATCACACCATCGTTGACCGAACGCCAGGGTTCGGCTCTCATATCCAGGCTTGCCATTGCTGTCATCGCAATACTCATTAACAGGGTAACCATTATTATGACAGGCGTTGGCTACTGGTTGCCAAGTGCCGAGTTGATAGCGGAGACCAGCTTGGCGTCATAGGGCTGTGTGCGCGGGCTGAACTCGGCAATGAACTTGCCGTCGCGACCGATCAGGTACTTGTGAAAATTCCAGGTCGGATAAGTGCCGGACGCATCGGCCAGTGCCTTGTAGAATGGATGGGCGTTGTCTTTTTTGACACTGGTTTTCTCAAACATGGGAAATTCCACGCCGTAGGTGAGCCTGCAGAATTCCTCGATGCTCTCCTCTGTGCCAGGCTCCTGCCCCATAAAATCATTGGATGGAAAGCCAAGCACGACCAGGCCTTCGTCGCCGTACTCCCTGTACAGTTTTTCCAGGCCGTCGTACTGGGGCGTGTTGCCGCATTTGGAAGCGGTATTAACCACCAGCACCACTTTCCCGGTATAGGCATCACACAGGTTTACTTCGTCTTTTGATGCAAGTTTCCTGAAGTCCTGGTCAAGCAAGTCGCTATCACAGGCCCATACGCTGGTGCTGGCCATCAGAGCAAATATCAGAATAAGGTTTTTCATAATTTGGTTCCTGTTGAATAGGGTTGTCAGATTTACGATCAAGGGTTGAGGAACTCGGCACGGGTATGAATATTCTCCTTGAAGCATCCGCCAAGGGCGGTGGTACTGGTTTGCGAGTTGGTATCCATTACGCCACGCGACTTGACACAATAATGCGTCGCATCAATGCTGACAGCGACATTTTCCGTGCCGAGTAAAACCTGCAGCGCCACCAGTATCTGCCGGGTCAGGCGCTCCTGAACCTGCGGGCGCTGGCCAAAGAATTTAACGATGCGGTTGATCTTGGACAAA
>JBFFWN010000050.1:0-16721 GCA_041570235.1 Lysobacterales bacterium
ATCCACAACGAAGCCAAAGTGAATTCTTTGAAAATCAAGTCAACCGACCACCGCGACACAAGGATCTCTCCAAGACTCGAGGCAAATACTTCCATCGACCACCGCGACACAGGTACCTCTCCGAGACCCGAGGCAAGTACTTCCATCGACCGCCGCGACACAGGTCTCTCCCTGAGACCCGAAGCAGGTTCATGCTGGGAACGCCGCGACACAGGTACCTCCCCCAGAGACACGAAGCCAGTACGTCCCTGTATTCTCGTCCACAAACATCCTGTTTGTGACGGTCTCTGGGGGAGGTACCTGTATCCCGGCTGCATGGGGGCAGCTTTAGGGGCATGGATTCTTTTTAGTGGGGGACACCTGTGTCCCGGCTGCAGAGGTGGCAGATTAGCCACTGCTGATTCTTTAGCAGAAATCCCGGGATCTGGTTTTCAGACCCTTTGCCAGGTTGTCAAAATCATGCAGTCGCTTTGCAATCAGGTGATAAACCTCACCGTCACTTTCCATGGTGCCATCCACGGCGATCAGCGATGCATTGAGCACAACGCCGCGTTGACGTTCCCACAGGCGTTGCCACACCACCACGTTGATATGGCCGGTTTCGTCTTCGAGGGTCAGGAAGATGGTGCCGTTGGCGGTCATCGGCCGCTGCCGCATGGTGATCAGGCCGCAGGCGCGGGCAAAGCTGCCGTGTTTCAGCGTTAACAGTTGTTGCGAGGTGATCACCCGGCGTTGGCGCAATTGATTGCGGATAATGGCGACGGGGTGGCGCCCCAGGGTAAGGCCGGTAGAGGCATAATCGGCCCGCAGGTCATCGGTTTCCGAGGCAGGGCGAATACTGGTGTCGTCATCCTTGCGGGCGATACCCCGAAGCAGGTCCGCCGGTTGTTTCTCTATGGCGGCCACCTGCCAGCGGGCCCGGTGGCGGTGGCCGGCGATACCCTTGAGGGCAGCGGCTTCGGCCAGTGCCGCAAGTTCACGCTGGTTCAGGTTTGCCCGGGTGGCGAGATCCTGTACGTCTGCAAAAGCGGTATTTTGGCGCGCCGTGCTGATACGCTCAGCTGCCTGTTTTCCCAGCCCCTTGACCAGCCGCAGACCAAGACGCAGCACGGCTTGATTGTCGCTGCCGTGTTCAAGCGCGCAATCCCAGTTGCTGTAACGCATGTCCACCGGCAATACCCGTACGCCGTGACGACGCGCATCCTGCACCAGTTGTGCGGGTTGATAGAACCCCATCGGTTGAGAGTTGAGCAGGGCGCAGGTAAATGCCGCCGGGTGATGGCATTTCAGCCAGGCTGAGACATATACCAGCAGCGCAAAACTGGCAGCGTGCGACTCTGGAAAACCGTATTCACCGAAACCCTTGATCTGCTCAAAAATCTGCTCCGCAAAACTGCGTTGATAGCCTCTCTCAAGCATGCCATTGAGTAAACGCTGGCGCATATGTTCCATTCCGCCGCGGCGTGCCCAGGCTGCCATGGAACGGCGTAATGCATCGGCTTCTGAGCCACTGAAACCGGCTGCCACCATGGCAATCTGCATCACCTGTTCCTGGAAAATGGGTACGCCCATGGTACGTTCAAGTACCTTTCGCAGGCCCTCCGATGGATAGGCTACCGGCTCCAGTCCGCGCCGGCGTTGCAGGTAGGGATGCACCATGTTGCCCTGTATCGGCCCCGGCCTGACAATCGCGACCTCGATCACCAGGTCATAGAAACAGGCCGGCTTTAAACGTGGCAACATGGCCATTTGTGCCCGTGATTCGATCTGGAAGACACCGATGGTATCGGCCTTCTGGATCATACGGTAGGTTTGCGGGTCCTCGGCGGGCACATCCGCCAGGCCCATGTCCGTGGCATGGAATTCATTGATAATATCCAGGCAGCGGTGGATGGCTGTCAGCATGCCCAGCGCCAGGCAGTCAACCTTCAGCAGCCCCAGCGTTTCCAGGTCGTCCTTGTCCCACTGGATGACCGTGCGGTCCGCCATCGAGGCATTTTCAACCGGCACCAGCGAGGCCAGCGTGTTTTCCGATATGACAAAACCACCCACGTGTTGTGACAGGTGACGGGGAAAGCCAACCAGGCTTTGCACCAGGTATAACAACTGACGGACCTTCAGGTTATCGGCTGCAAAGCCCTGCTCGGCGAGGCGGGTGGCAAAACGGTCAGGGTCATCCCACCAGGACATGTTGCGGGCCAGTTGGTCGACCTGGGCAGGACCGAACCCCAGGGCCTTGCCCACATCCCGGATTGCGCTGCGTGGCCGGTAACTGATCACGGTGGCTGCCAATGCAGCCCGTTCACGGCCGTATTTGCGGTAGATATACTGGATAACCTCCTCACGGCGTTCGTGTTCGAAGTCGACATCGATATCCGGCGGTTCATCCCGTTCACGCGAGATAAAACGTTCAAACAGCATATTCATACGCGCGGGATCAACTTCGGTGATACCCAGGCAATAACAGACGGCCGAGTTGGCTGCCGAGCCACGGCCCTGGCAGAGAATAGACTGGCTGCGTGCAAACTGGACGATATCGTGAACGGTGAGAAAATAGGATTCGTAACGCAGGTCCGATATCAGTTCCAGTTCCCGCTCTATCTGTTGTCTCAGTGCCGTATCGATGCCACCCGGCCAGCGTTGCCGGATACCGGCCTCGGTCAGATCACGCAGGTGTGCGGCACTGCTCATACCCTTTGGCACCACCTCGCGCGGGTACTGGTAACGCAATTGTCCCAGGTCAAACCGGCAGCGCCGGGCAATCCGCACCGACTCGTCCAGCAGTTGCTTGCGATAAAGCGCCTTCAACTGCCCTGTACTGCGCAGGTGGCGTTCGCCGGAGGGCAGGGCGCGGTAACCGAGTTCCGCCACGCTGCAGCCATGGCGGATGGCAGCCAGTACATTATGGAGCATACGTCGTGAACGGGTGTGCATCTGCACGTCCCCGCAAGCGGTTACCGGCAAACCGGTGGCTGTTGCGGTATTCACCAGTTGCGCAAGCTGCCCGTGGTCGTCAGGCCCCAAGCTAAGGTTGATGGCCAGCCAGCATCTATCGGGAAAGTGTGATGCGATCCAGTGCGCGGTCAGTACATCATCTTCCGGTTTTTGAGCGGGGGTTTCAGGCAGCCATAATGCCAGGCAGTGATCCAGCCCGGTTTCAAAGGCGCTGTCCGGTAACGCATAACTGCCCTTGGGGGCGTTTCTTCTTGCCCGGGTGATCAGCGTGCACAACTGTGCATAAGCGCTATGATCCTGTGCCAATAACACCAGTCTTGAACCGTTTTTCAAGCGGAACAGGCTGCCGCATATGAGCTTGATGTTCAGGCCATCCTGCTGACAGCGCCGGCTTTCCTCGTAGGCACGCACGATACCGGCCAGTGAACATTCATCCGTCAATGCAATGGCGCTGTAACCCAGCTCAGCGGCCTGCCTGACCAGCTCCTGCGGGTGCGAGGCGCCATTGAGGAAGGTGAAGTTGCTGGTACAGACCAACTCCGCATAGCCGTTATGGGTGAATGACTTCATACTGTATATATATACAGTTATATGGTCAAAAACAAGTCTCCGGTCAGCAGGAGTTGAAGATGGCTTTATTCAATACCCAATTGAAGTTCGATAACGGTATGTTCTGCCGAACATGCCCCATCACATGAAAAAACATAGCGGGCCTGGCCGCTGGTTTCATAACCCGCATCCCGTGTGGCCTTGATCAGTCCTGCCAGGGAGTCTGCGATGCCATTGGCCGGGCCTTCATAGGTCATGTATGAACAACGGAACGGCTGGCTTTGGATTGCGCGGTAACGACCACTGGATCTGGGGTTGCCACGGCTGGGAAACGCGAGCATCAGTTCCTGCTTTTGACCATCAGTCTCCTGCCCGATATCAAACAGGATATGCAGCGGACCATCACGCTCCCCGCCTGCCTTGACAAGGCTCCTGCCAAGGCGGGTGGCGAACCCTTGAGTCTGTTGAGAAATGCCACCCCCGCTCATATTGTGCTTTGCGGTAAAAAAATGCATGGCGGGTACCGTGCGGGTTGAAATATCCCTGGTATCTGCCTGCCCGGTAACGGGTACGGCTCCGGACCCGCCGGCCTGCACCACCTGTGAGGTAAAAAGAGCAGCAAATACCACGATGAGGCCTGCCGATCTGAAATAGTGGTGTTGGGTTAACAATGGCCGATTCCTCAATGATGGACGGATACATTTATTTCGCTCAGGATAATCGCTATTCTGTCATTTGATCAAATCATTTAGTGCGGGCAAGCCACACACCTGGGAGACACTTAACCGGATATGGACATTATTTCTGCTGCAACCTTGCTTTTCCTGGTGATGGACCCGCTTGGTAACATACCTGTGTTTCTGTCGGTCCTGGAAACCGTGCCCCGGGAAAGACGCACGCGCGTGCTGATTCGGGAATTGTTACTGGCCCTGCTGGTGTTGGTGGCGTTTTTATATTTCGGGCAGCATCTGCTGGGATTCCTGGGGCTGAGTGAACACTCGATCCGAATCGCCGGTGGTATTATCCTTTTTTTGATTGCTTTGAAAATGGTCTTTCCGGTTTCGCGCTCGGCGCACGCCCCGGATGAACTGGTGGGAGAACCATTACTGGTTCCGCTGGCGATTCCGATGGTTGCAGGGCCCTCTGCAATGGCAGTGGTCATGCTACTGTCCACCAATGACCCCTCACGGATGACAGAATGGTTACTGGCGTTGCTGGCCGCCTGGTTCCTCAGTTCACTGATCCTGATATCCGCCACGGGCCTGAAACGTTACCTCGGTCAGCGGGGTCTTATCGCCATGGAACGATTGATGGGCATGCTGCTTATAGCCATTGCTGTGCAGATGCTACTGGAGGGGATTTCCGCTTATCTTTCAGAGCTGCTTTGAAAGAAATGTACCTGCTGTAGCATGCATTGCATGGTCAATGGTCAACAGGCATAAAGATAACTACCCAAGCATCTTTTCAAGCCATGTCTTGATGTATAAATAGAAGGCTGAACAGGCAACTGCCGCAGGCAGACAACGTTTTTAAGGCCAATTATTGAACATCAGCAAAGCAAATGTGTCAGAAAACCTGAATTAAGCGGTATAATACGCGCTCGCTTTTACAAGCCGGATTTGAGAGCTGACCCCGACAGGCAGTTACATTCATTTATATCCGGCAAAATGAGCGTTTGGTTCTGCAAGGCAGAATTTTGAAGAAACAGGACTTGATCCCGGGAGGACAGGTACCGAAATGTTGAATTATGCGATTGTTGGTGGCGGCAGGCTTGCGCGTCACTTTTCTTATTATTTCCAGCTACTGGATATCCCCCATAAATGTTGGGCCCGTGATCCGGACTCGTCTTTCAATACATTCAGGACCGCCGGTGCCGAAACCCGTCTCAGGCAGGTCATGGAAGACGCAGACCGTGTGCTGCTGCTGGTTTCCGACCATGCCATCACAGCGTTATTGAAGCAATATCCGTTTTTGCATGAAAAACCACTGATCCATTGCAGTGGCAGTCTGAGTATTCCGGGTGTCGCCGGTGTACACCCGCTGATGACATTTGCCGATTCGATGTATGAACCCGACGTGTACCGGTCCATCCCTTTTGTGCATGAGACCGGGTATGAGTTTGACGAGTTGTTCCCGGCATTGCCGAATCCTCATTTCCCTATCAATGTGGAAGAAAAGGCGCGCTATCACGCCATGTGCGTAATGGCGGGAAACTTCGCGCAGTTGATGTGGAAGGGTATCTCCGAAAGCTTTGAAAATCGCTTCGAATGGCCTGCCGACATTTTGAAACCCTACCTGAGGCAGGTGGCGGAAAATTTTGTGCAGGATCCGAAATCATCCTTGACGGGGCCGTTGGTGCGCAATGACCACCTGACCATCGAACGCAATATCGATGCGCTTGAAGGTGATCCATTGCGGGAAATCTACACCGCATTTTTACGGTTCCACCAGGGCACAGCCAACAGGGATCCGGATTCCGGCGGCAGAATGATAGGAGAGGCATCATGAACGTACTCGATTTTGGATTGTTGAAGGCCCGCCAGGAAAAAATTGTCATGCTGACCTGTTATGACTATACCTCTGCCAGGATCGTGCAGGAATCAGATATTGACGTGATCCTCGTGGGGGATAGTGCCGCAATGGTCATGCATGGCTACTCAACGACGATTCCCGCCGATATCGCCATGATGTGCAGCCACATAGCAAGCGTATCCCGTGGCTCCAGGGACAAGTTTATTGTCGGTGACATGCCATTTCTTTCGTTTCGCCAGTCACTGACCGATAACATGCGCGCGGTCGCCAGCGTGATGAAGGCCGGCGCGCACGCCGTCAAGCTGGAAGGCATCGAAGGCAATACAGAGACTATCGACCATATCGTCAAATCCGGTGTGCCGGTGATGGGGCACCTTGGGCTGACACCGCAGTCGGTCAATCAACTGGGCGGGTACCGGGTTCAGGGGCGCGGCGAGGAAGCCTCCCGGCGAATGCTGGCGGAAGCCCGGGCCTGTGAGCAGGCGGGTTGCTTTGCCCTGGTACTCGAATGTGTCCCCGATGACCTGGCCGCTGAAATCACCAGGGCACTGACCATTCCGACCATCGGTATCGGCGCCGGCCCGCATACCGACGGCCAGGTGCTGGTCATGCAGGACATGCTGGGCTTGTCGAGTGATTTCAAACCACGTTTTGTGCGCAAATACCTGGATGGGAAAAGATTGTGGCAGGAGGCATTTAATGCCTATGCCAGCGATGTTAAAAATGGCAGTTTTCCAGCCGCTGAAGAGAGTTTCGAGCAATGAAAGTCTTCACTCGTATATCCGACTGGCAGGCGTTTCGAGGTGGGCTGACGGAAAAACCGTTGGGTTTTGTGCCCACCATGGGTGCGCTGCACCAGGGGCACCTGTCACTGGTGCAGGCCAGCCTGGCGGCTAATTCAGTGACGGTGGTGAGCATATTCGTCAATCCTGCGCAGTTTGACGAACAGGGCGATTTTGATGCTTACCCCGATGACAAGGCGAAAGATCTTGAGCAACTCCAGGCAGCCGGCGTTGATGCCGTGATAATGCCGGATACAGGGCAGATATATGCCGATGAATACCGTTTCAAGGTCATGGAGAACAGTTTTAGCCAGCGCTTCTGCGGCGCCCATCGACCCGGGCATTTGGACGGCGTTCTGACCGTGGTCATGCGTCTTTTTAACCTGGTCAGGCCCGATAATGCCTATTTTGGTGAGAAGGACTACCAGCAGTTGCAACTGATCCGTGATATGGCCTCGGCCTTTTTCATGCAGGTCAATATCGTCGCCTGTGCAACGGTCCGCGAGCCTGATGGTCTTGCCATGAGTTCGCGAAACCAGCATCTGGATGCCGATGAACGGAGGCGGGCCGCAGCCCTGTTTGCCACGCTCAAAAGCAGCCGCAGCAGCGATGAGGCCCGTCGTGTTCTGATCGAAAAGGGTTTTGATGTGGATTATGTAGAGGATATTCCGGGCCGGCGCCTGGCCGCTGCACGACTTGGAAAAACACGGTTGATAGACAATGTTGAAATCTGAACAGCAAATAAAACGGACCTCCAATATCCTGCTGTTGATGTCAGGATCTATTGCCTGCGCCAAGGCATCGTCACTGATTTCCGCCTGGTCCAAGAAGGGACACAGGGTGCGTGTGGCGTGTACGCGCAGTGTCAGTGAATTTGTCGGCAGGTCGACTCTGGAAGGCCTGGGCGCAGAGATGGTTTTTGATAACGTGTTTGGCGCGGGCCAGAGCATGGAGCATATCGCCCTGGGGCAGTGGGCGGATATTGTCATCGCAGCACCGGCAACCTCCAACCTGATCAACAAGCTGGCGGCGGGAATCGCAGATGATGCGGTTACAACGCTCTGGCAGGCGGCATATGGCTTGGAAAAGCCGATGGTGCTGGTGCCGGCAATGAATACCCGGATGTGGCGCTACCCGGCCACCCGGGAGAGCGTCAGGCGCCTCGAGCAATGGGGTATACAGGTTTTACCTGTCGGCGAAGGCGAATTAGCCTGTGGTGAATCGGGTGAGGGACGCATGCTTGAACCTGAAGAGGTACTGACCAGACTCGATCGCCTGTTGGCACAGGATGAGCAGGGTAAAGGCAAG
This sequence comes from Lysobacterales bacterium, assembly GCA_041570235.1. Classification (GTDB taxonomy): domain Bacteria; phylum Pseudomonadota; class Gammaproteobacteria; order Xanthomonadales; family SZUA-36; genus SZUA-36. The sequence continues at coordinate 8,127 of JBFFWN010000050.1, forward strand.
CGAATCCTGATAACCGCCGGCGGTACCCGCGAACCGATCGATTCGGTGCGTTTTATCGGCAATATGAGCAGTGGCCGCACTGCGGCGGTATTGGCGGATGAACTGAGCAGGGCGGGGCACACCGTCACCTGGCTTGGCGCCAGGGACGCCCTGCGGCCGGAACTGCCCATGAAGCTGGAATACTATTCGAGTTTTGATGACCTCAAACGGCAATTGCAATCACTGCTCGCAAAACAGACTTATGATGCAGTCATCCATGCGGCGGCCGTCAGCGACTTCAGCGTCGCATCGCTTGAGACCAGTGATGGTTCAACGGATCAGGCGGCTGGAAAGATTCCCTCCGGATCCGAGCTTATTCTGCATCTCAAGCCCAACCCCAAGTTACTGGACAGTCTTAAACAATGGTCAGCAAACCCCGGGGTCAGGGTAATCGGTTTCAAACTGACCGATACAATGGATTTGGACCAGCGTCTTGCGGCCATACAGAGACAGCTGGATAACCCCGCCGTGGATACCGTCGTCCACAACGACCTGTCGGAAATCGACGAGACCAGGCACCTGTTTCATCTGCATGGCAAAGACCATACGCCGCTTGCATGTGACAGCAAGGCGGAATTGGCAAAATTTATCAACCGCTTACTGGAGAATGTCACGTGAAGCTATGTCTTGATATCGGTAATAGCCACATTTATGGGGGGGTTTACAAGTCTGATCATGCCTTGATGACCTTCCGGAAATCGTCAAAGACCGGTGCATCCTCGGATGAGTTTGGTTTGTTTTTCCGCTCCGTATTACGCGAGAACGGTATAGACCCCGGCATGGTCAACAGCATAGCGATGTGCAGCGTTGTTCCCGAGGTTGTGTACACGATTTCAGCTGCCTGCCAGAAGTATTTTCACAAGGCGCCATTTATTTTGCAGGCAGGTGTTAAAACCGGTCTCAAGATCCAGTACCGAAACCCCATCGAAGTCGGCACGGACCGTATCGCCAATGCCATCGCCGGCATTGGCCAGTACCCGGGTGAAAACCTGGTGATCGTCGACCTGGGAACCGCCACTACCCTTTGCGTGGTTGGCGGTGACCGGAGTTACAAGGGCGGCATCATTCTTCCCGGCTTGAAAATGTCCATGCAGGCACTTGAAAGCGGTACGTCCACGCTCGGATCAGTTGAAATTATCAGCATGCAGGAATGTCTCGGGCGGGCCACGGCGGAGAGCATACAGTCCGGACTTTATTTTGGGCATCTTGGCGCGTTGCGGGAAATCATGCAGCGTATCCAGGTCGAATCTTTTGATGGTAATAAACCCAAGGTGATCGCAACCGGCGGGTTTGCAACCTTGTTTGAAAACGAGGGCTTGTTCGACCAGGTGATACCTGACCTGGTATTGCAGGGACTTCTTATAGCGCTGGAACTGAATGAGCCGGCATCACTTGTCAGGGCGTGATATCTTCGGCCTTATCCGTTTTCTTTCCTGTTGTTTTATTACTCGGCATGGGGTTGGTGACAGCCCCTGTCACTACCAGCCGCATGGCCTGTTCAAAAGACATATCCACTGGAGTGAGTGTGCTGCGTGGCAGAAACAGCGTGTATCCGCCTATCTGGTAGCTCATTGGCATATAGACAGCTACCGGGTCTTCGGCTGTCGGCGTGAAGGGCAGGTCGTCAAATTGTTCCCGGGTGACAAATCCGATCAACTGAAATGATTGGCCCGGCAACTGCACCATGACCACCTTGCTCATCCGGTTATTCTTTTCCGGGTTCAGGTAAGCGATAAAATCCTTGATGGCGATATAGATGGTTTTTACCAGGGGCAGACGGTGAAAGATGGTTTCGCCCAGGTTGAACAGTTTCTGAAAGATCAGGACATGGGAAAGCAGACCGATCAGTATGATCAGCGCCATTCCTGATACCAGGCCCATACCGGGTATGTACCAACCGTCCGGCAGGCTGAATTTTAAAACCGTGCCTATCAGTTTTTCCGCGCTCGTCGCAACCCACCATAAAATCGCCAACGTCAGCGTGATGGGTATGACAACGGCCAGACCCTTTAAAAACAGCTTTCCCAAAGCATTCATAAAGTTTTATTACATCCTTTTGATGATCGGTCCATTATGCGAATAAACCGTGCAAATACCAACCGGGGCGTGGTTTGTATTCATGAAATGCCCACAGGGTGCTGCCATTTGAATCACGCACAACAAAATAATCCCTGCGACAGTCCCGCCCATCCCACCAGCCGGTTTCGATTCGTTCAGGACCTGTCAATATGCGGTAGTGCTCTATCCGGCAGCGTTGCGGTTCGGGTAACAGCCAGGCCGGCCGGCCGGGTTGCGCAGTGTAGGTGGCAGGTTCATCCAGCTCCCGTAAACACCAACTGCGTTCGGGACGGTAATCCTGCAGCCCCTGTATGCCCCTGACAGCCTCTGTGCCCAGCCTGGCCTGGAGGCGTTCGATAACATGATGGTCTGCGGTATCGTCACAGTCGCCCGAATCCTGGCCCGAATCGTTCAGCAAACTTGCCTGGCTGACTGAACAGGGCAGGAAGTGCGGGGCCTGCAAGCGAATATGACGCACCGGTCGTGGTAACTGCAGGCGTTCCAGGCGTTCGCGTATTAACAATAACAGGTGATCCTCGCAACGGCTGGCCTCCTGCAGGTTCAGGCGCAAGGTTTGCGTGTCTTTATCCAACTGTAGCCGGATCTGCAAAGCCTGTATGCCACGGTCCTGTGCCCGCAGTACCCCGCATAGTTCCTGTAGCAGTCGTTTCAACGGGAAAACCAGGCCCTGAGTATGTTCCGTTTCCGGTATATCCATGCCCGCAGAAAAGCTGCCCGGAGGCCGGAATATCCGGCAAGGGTCGGGACGGTGTCCGAGCAAACGGTCCAGGTAGTCACTGACCGTCAGGCCAAGGCGTCTGGCCAGGGCCTTGCGTGGTAAACGGAAAATTTCAGCGGCATGACGGAACCCCATTTTTTGCAGAGCATGTATTTGAGCTTTTTGAAGGTGTAGCTGATCGATACCGAGCTTGCCAATGGCCTTGCGTATATCCGCGCCCGTAGATATGAACAGGTTATGCCGTGCGGCCAGGTGAGCTGCCTCAGGTGTCGGTGCGATACCGATGCTGGCATGGTACCCCAGCGCTTGCAGCTCTGACCGGATACGGTTCACCAGGTTCGGGGCATCACCGAACAAGCGCCGGCTGGCGGCGATTTCCAGTAACAGGGCATGGCGGTCCGGGACAATACAGACCTGGCTGCTGTATTGGTAAGCCCAACTGGCCAGGCGGTCCAGGCCGGCCAGTTCGATGCGTGGGTCACGCAGATATATTTGCAACGACTCAACCAGGCCCAGGGCTGCGCCAACCGGCATCCCGGGGTGTATGCCGGCACGGCCGGCTGACGGGTTATGATCGATAATACAGAGCTGGCCTTTCAAGCTGTCACTGACAGCCTGCGGTTTATCCGTGGTGTCATGCTCACGGGTGCGGTTGTGCTCATCCAGCGTCAGGTGCGGAAAATGCAGGGCCAGCCATTGGGGTGCCGAAGAATTATGTGTGTTTATGACCATCAGAACAGTATGCCGTTTCATATTCTCCATTCATGAGAACGGAAATAAAATTACCGGGTAACTGTACCACGGGCTGGTAGGTACAGTTACCCGGTATGCTTAGCCTCCCGCGTTAACCGGGGTTCAAGCGTTACCATCAGGCCTGGTCAGGGCCCAAGGGTGTTAACTCTCGGTCGCGCGGCGCCTTAACCACAGGGCGGCTGCCAGGAACACGGCCGCAATGGCAAGTCCGGCAAGCATGTGTAAAGAAAACAGGCGATCGAAAATATTGGCAATGGTGACTTCGTGACCAAAAGTATCGTTCAGAGGGACGCCCAGGGATACCTCCAGGCTGTCACGGCCATGGTCGCCCACGGACATGATCAGCGGACTGTTTTGAAACCACTCACCGATGACACCAAACAGGTTTTGCTTCAGGGTGAAGGTCTGCAGGAACTCGATCCATATTTGCAGAACCGCAATCACCACCGGCGGCAGGACTGCAAACAAAAGCGGAATGCGCGGTGCAAAAGCGGATACCAGCATCAACCAGCCATACAGGGGAAGCGCCCACACCGATTGCGCCAGGTAGCTCAACAGCACCATGCTCCAGCCTTTGAAGGGGTTGCCCAGGCCAAGAAACAGGGTCCACGGGTTTTCACCCAGTGACAACACTACGATCGAGCCAATCAACATCAGCACGATATGGGTCAGCACGAAAATAACCCAGAAAATGACAGGAGCCAGCACCATTGCGGTCAGCAGTTTTGAAACCAGGGTCAGTGTGTCGGATGCCGGTAACGACTTCCAGAACAGAATGCTGCGGTCTTTACGGTCGTCATACAAGGAGCCGAGCAGATAGAAAAACACCACGAATCCCAATACCAATGTAAACATTGACGGCAGCACAGAAATGGTCACCTGGTAAAGTATGCCGCTGCGTAAATCTGTGTCCTGCTGGGCGATAAACCGGAATAACTCCTTCAGTGACTGGAACTCGTTATCAAAATGGCTGAACGTGAAGATGAACATCAGGCACAGCACGATATAGATTCCACCGATCACCATCGGGGTGGTTCGGAGGGCGCCCTTGTTTTCCCAGAACTCGCGTTTCACCAGGGCCATTAAACGGTTCATGCTGCACCTCCACTCATGGTTGCCACAAACAGGTCTGCGACACTGGGTGTGTGCAATTCACCGAGGGTTTTGAGTTGCTCGCGGTCGGCGTTTTCAAACAGGAAAATATGCCGGCCAAACAACTCGCGTTCGTACATCGGTTGCAACTCGCGTGCGGCTGCGGCCTTGTCGGGTGCAACCATCAGCTCGACAAAACTCTCCTGTACCTTGTCCATGCTGCAATCGAGTGCAATGCGTCCATCCTGGATAAAGATCAGGTCGCTGAGTATGTGTTCGACCTCTTCTACCTGGTGTGTGGTTATGATGATGGTACGTTCCTCATCGAAATAATCATTCAGCAGGTTTGTGTAAAACTGCTTGCGATAGAGGATATCAAGCCCGAGTGTGGGCTCATCCAGGACCAGCAGCTTCACATCAATGGCCATCACGATGGCAAGGTGTAGCTGGGCAACCATACCCTTGGACAATTGCTTGACCCGGTGCTCCAGTGTGACCTTGGTCGAGGACAGGTAGCGTAAGCATTTGTCACGCGAAAACCGCGGGTGGATTTTTTCGGTCAGCTCGATCAACTGCCAGACCTTTATCCAGCGGGGCAGAACGGCGACATCGGCGATGAAGCAGACCTCCTCCATCAATGCCGCACGGTCCCTGGAAGGATCCTTTCCAAGCACGCTGAGCTTGCCTTCATAGTTTGCCAGTCCGAGGATCGCCTTCAGGGCGGAGGTTTTTCCGGCGCCGTTGGGCCCGATAAGGCCGACGATCCTGCCCGAGGGGATTTGCAGGTCAATATTGTCAACAGCGGTTGTGCGTTTGTAGCGCTTCGTCAAACCCCGCGCCTCAATGACATAATTCATGTGTTATCGCCTTCTTGTTGTGTCTCTGATTGCAGTAATTGCCTGGTATCTAACCCGAGTTGCCTGATACGGGTCACCATGGCGGGCCATTCTTCGGTGAGAAATTTTTCTCTCTCGCTCTCGGTCAGTTTCTGTCTTGCGCCTTCGCAGACAAACATACCAAGTCCCCGGCGTTTTTCAACCAGTCCCTCATCGACCAGCGCCTGGTATGATTTGGAGACAGTAATGGGATTAAGTTGGAAATCGGATGCAACGGTGCGAACGGAGGGCAGGGGGCTGCCTTCTTTCAACGTTCCATCAAGAATCATCGCAATGGTCCGCTCTTTAAGTTGCCAGTAAATGGGCTGGCTGTCATTCCATTGGTTTGTCATATTAATCAAACCAGGTTATCTGCGACGAAGCAGCAGTGAACCAATGTTGAATGGACGGGATTTGTTTTCCGCCACGTTGCTGATGCTATCAGTTTCGGTGCTATCCGATTGCACAACATGCATGTCGTCCAGGGGAGGTGAATAAACCTCCTGGTTGGCCTCGAAACCAATGATGCTGCTGACAACCAAAACGCCGGCGGCAACGATGGCAAGGCCATTGGGAATTTGAAATCGTTGATGTTTCAGTAATTTGATCATCGTTTTTTCCAGTTCGAGCATGATTCTCTAGTAGTGTTGTAGTGAAGTATAACACTATAAAATCTTATTGCAACTATTTTTGTTTGGCTCGCGGTCCCGGTTTGACCCTGTTTTTGATGCTTGGCAAATCCAGGTCAATTAAATGGAACAATTCATTTGCGAATGGGGTCAGATACGTGGACAATTCGGAATCTGTTTACTAGGAGTGATAACAGGATGACTATTTTAAAACGCTGCGGTCTGCTTTTGGCTGCATTCACTTTAACAATTAATGCATGGGCCACAGAGTTGATTACAGAAGAACAGAAGTTAGGTTATATCATCGGTATGGATATCGGTAAATCGCTGCGTGAGCAGCAAACCCAGGTTGACCTGGATACCTTGATGGAAGCCATTAGCGCGACCTACAAAGGTGAAGCGTTGGCGCTGACCGACGAAGAGGCCGCCGCGATTCGTAAAGAATATATTGAGAAAAGGCAGGCAGAGCAGCAGGCTCAGAGTTCAGCCGCGGGGCAGGCCAATCTCGCCGAGGGTCAGAAATTCCTGGCTGAAAACCTGAGCAAAGAAGGCGTGCAGGTCACTGAATCCGGTTTGCAATACAAGGTGGTCACCCAGGGTGAAGGCGCCAAACCAAAAGCCGAAGATACCGTTAAGGTTCATTACCGCGGAACCCTGCTGGACGGCACCGAGTTTGACAGCTCCTATGCACGCAACCAGCCCATTTCTTTCGCCCTGAACCGGGTTATCACCGGCTGGACAGAAGGTGTTCAACTGATGCCGGTTGGTAGCAAATATATCTTTTATATCGGTCCTGAGCTGGCCTATGGTGAGTCCGGCGGTGGTCCGATTCCTCCCAATTCCACGTTGGTATTTGAAGTGGAATTGCTGGATATTGAGGGCACTGAATAGTCCTTCAGCCCTGATGTGTTGATGCATACAACATATGGTCAGGACACAGGCTGTGATCAGGGCTGTCTGCGGGTCGATGGTATTTATTTGACCCCGAAACGCAGACAGTCCTGATTTCGTTGTACAGTTGAAATCCCACCTATTAACCGGTTTTAATTCTTTCCTATGAGTAACAGTCTCAAAGACCAACTGCTGGCACTGGGTCTTGCACCCAAAAAGAACCAACGCAAACCCGGAAAAGCGCCCAGGCCTTCAGGCCCTGCACATAAGCGCCAGCCCGAGAGCAGCGAAATTTCCCTTGATCAGGCGTACAGGATCCGTGTCAGGGAAGAGCGTTTGCAAAAGGAAAAAGCGCTCGCCGCCAAACGGCAAAAAGAGCAACAGCGTCGTGAGATCAACCAGAAAATCAAAACCCTGATCAAGCAACATGCCGTTCGCGATCCGGAGGCCGATTGCAAACGCAATTTCCTTTTCAAGGGACGTATTCGCAGTGTTCTGGCGACCCGTGAGCAGATAGCCGATATCAACTCAGGCGCCCTGGGCGTGGTCTATCTGCGTGGTAATTATCACCTGATGCCGACGGACAGGATTGCTGAAATACAGGCCTTTGCAGCAGATCACATACCAGACCTCAGGGGCGCTGAGCCAGAAGGTGAAGACGACTATCCGGTGCCCGACGACCTGATCTGGTAAGGCGCGCTTCAGGGCAGAGCACGGAATTGTCTACAGGTTAATATTGGCCACCAGCAGTCGCCGGGCCTCATCGATGCCGATGTTTTTTCGCCTGGCGTAATCCAGTAGCTGATCCTCAAGAATATTACCGAGCACAAAATACCTGCTTTGCGGATGGGCAAAGTAATACCCGCTGACCGATGCTGCTGGCAGCATGGCGAAGCCACTGGTCAACTCCATTTTTGAATTGTTTTCTGCATCAAGCAGATCAAATATTTTGCGTTTTTCGCTATGGTCCGGGCAGGCGGGATAGCCGGGTGCCGGACGTATGCCACGGTAGCCTTCGCCAATCAGGGCTTCGTTATCGAGAGATTCATCAGGATCATATGCCCACAGCAATTTACGTACGCGGCGGTGGGTATGCTCGGCCAGCGCCTCTGCAAGGCGGTCCGCCAGTGCCTTGAGCATGATCGATGAATAGTCATCGTGGGCCTGTTCATATTCCGCCAGCTTTGTTTCTATGCCCAAACCGGCAGTGACCGCGAACAGGCCGATATGATCTTCAAGCCCCGCTGACAGCGGCGCAATATAGTCAGCCAGGCACCGGTTAAAACGACCGCTGGCCTGGCCTTTTTGCTGACGCAGGAAGTTCAATCGCTGCAGTTCGGTTTGACGGAATTCATCGGTATACATGATCACGTCGTCTCCAACGGATGCTGCCGGAAAAATACCTACCGTGGCACGCGCCGTCAGCCATTTTTCTTTGATGATCCGGTCCAGCATGCGCCGTGCGTCTTTGAACAGGTTCCGGGCAACTTCACCTTTTTCCGGGTCTTTTAATATCGCG
>JBFFWN010000051.1:0-16717 GCA_041570235.1 Lysobacterales bacterium
CATGGCGATCTTGACCTGTTCAGGCGTGAGTCCTTCACGTCCTTTTTCGTTGACGTGTAGCCACGTTTCGATGTTCGCTTTTAGATCGACAGGGATGATGTCGCTTTCTGCCAGTATGTCGTGAGCCTTCTGCTTTTGTCCATTGAGCCACAGAACCTGCGCGTATTCAGACACAATAAAGATAAGGTCCGAGTCAAGGGCGTACTCCTTTTCCGCAACGGGTAAGGCGGTGGAATAATCACCCAATGACCAATAGGTTTGGACCAGGACATGCAGGTAAATAGGAACCTGCGGTTCGAGGGTGACCAGCCTTTGGGCCTGCGACAGCGCGGCCTTGTTTTTACCGACGGCGAGCAGGAATTCGGCGTAATCCTCCAGGATTACCGGGTTGTCCGGGTCGATCGAAAGCGCCTTCCGGTAAGCCTTGCCGGCTTCGTCCCACTGTAGGCGCGTGCGGTAAACATTGGCAAGCGCCCCCAGCGCTTCGACCGAGTTGGGATCGAGGATCAGTGCCTTCTGGGCGGCTATGAATCCCTTGGCGAAAGCGCCGGCGCTTTCCAATGGTTCGTCGAAGTAAATCCAGTTCGGCGCCAACGCCAGCGCCTGCGCATAAACCGCCCAGCCCGGGGCAAATTCCGGCTCAATTTCCGTGACCTTTTCTGCGAGCATTAACGCTTCCGGGATACGCCGGTTTTTGTGGGCATCGCGAGCCTTGAGGTACAGGTCGTAGGCGGCCATGTTTCCCGTTTGGTTGGCAGCGTTGGGTTCGCCCGCCCCGCCTCCGAAAGACACCTTGAGCGCATCAGATATGGCGTGGGCAATTTCGTCCTGAACCACGAATATTTCTTTAAGTTTCCGGTCATAGGTTTCGGACCAGACGTGAAAGCCGTCAGCCACCTGGACCAGTTGCGTGGTAATGCGCACGGTGTCGGCATCCTTCCTGACGCTTCCCTCAATGAGATAATCGACGCCGAGATTCTTGCCGATGGTCCTCATATCCACATTCTTGCCCTTGAATGCGAACGACGACGTGCGCCCTGCAACGCGAAGCGCGTGGTTCTTGGCGAGCACGTTCAGGATCTCCTCGGTCATACCATCGGAAAAGAATTCCTGCGCGGGATCGTCTGACATATTGACGAACGGCAAAACCGCGATCGAGGTTTTTTCCGCTTTGGCTTCAGGGGTGACGGCTACGGGCTCTTCGCTGGTTGTATAAAACCGTTCAATGAGCAAAAACACGACCGCCAAAGTGAGCCCGCTGATGATGAGTTTGTTGATCCTCTGACCAGTCCGGGGTGTGATCGATGCCTGCTTGTCAGCCTGGGCAGTTTTTACCAGGCCGTCCGGGGTTAGCTCAAATGCCCACGAAATAATCAATGCGATCGGAAGCCCGATGGTAAGCAGTACGATTACGACCTTCGGCAACCACAAAGGGAGGTTCAGTGGGTCCTGAACTACATCGACGAACTGGAGTGCGACCCAGCTCACGATAACGTAAGCCAAGCCGACCCTGAAGACATTTCTGCGTTTTAATTCATTGAAAAAACTCATGCTTCAGAAGTCCTGATTATTGTTGTTGCCATTATGCCCTTTAATCCTTGCGGCAATCATACGATTGTCGGGTTTTACTGTGCAAATTTAAAAGCAAGACACCTGGGAGGTCGTGGGTGTCCAGACTCTTACCTGAGAATGATATCCTGAGACAACGAATCGAAGCGCTGGAACAACGCATTACCGGGTCAGATGCCCGGTGAATGGTAAGATGATTGATTGCAAATTTATGGGTGTCAGCAGTCATGTCGGTGGATAAACTCAAGCGTAACGATGTTGGATTGATCGGAATACTGTCGGATGAAAATTCGAGCTATATGAGGGGCGCCGCACGGGCGCCCGGGCTCATCCGTCGGGCGCTCCATTGCGAGTCGGCCAATCTTTGCTCCGAAATGGGTGTGGATCTTTCATGCCACCCGGATTTTATCGATGTGGGTGACCGGGAAATTGCGGAAGGTGGTGAGAGCTTCGCGGTCATTGAAACGATCATCGATGAGATACTGGGTCGTGGCGCCTTGCCCCTGGTGCTGGGCGGGGACCACGCTATCAGCTACCCGGTTCTACGGGCAATTCACCGTGTCAACGGCCCTGTCAATATCCTGCACTTTGATGCCCATCCGGACCTGTACGACAATTTTGATGACAACCCTTTTTCCCACGCCAGCCCATTTGCGCGTGTCCTGGAAAATGGTCTGTGCAGCCGGCTTGTACAGGTCGGCATTCGCACGTTGAACCCGCATCTGCGTGAACAGGCGAAGCGTTTCGGTGTTGAGATACACGAGATGAAGGACCTCGATATCCGGTCGATAGGCCGGGATTTTGAAGGGCCCGTTTACATCAGCTGTGACATGGATGCGCTTGACCCGGCCTTTGCCCCGGGTGTGTCTCACCATGAGCCCGGCGGGCTTTCAGTCAGGGATATCCTGGGTGTGGTTCAAAGGCTGCCCAACCGCATTGCCGGCGCCGATATCGTCGAGTACAACCCGGACCGGGATATCAATGGCATGACCGCAATGGTGGCGGCAAAGCTTCTGAAGGAAATTGCGGGCAGGATGCTGCAGAACAGGACGGCCTGATTCCTTTAAGTGCGCCTTGTGTTTTTGACCGAAACGGCTGCCGGGGCCTGGAAAAAACAGTGAGGTCAGAGTCACTAATTACCTTGCGCCAGGTAATCACCCAAACCGACGACGGGCTGCATACCGAAAGTTAGTGGGCGAAGCGATGGATGCTGAAGTCATCGCCAAGATCCGTCATTGCGTGAACACCGGTTTGGTGCTTGGCACGGACTCTTTCAGAGAGCAGGTGTCAGCTAAGCTAAGCTGATTCCACAAAAGTGAAATCAGTCCTCACCAAACCACTATGCTCTACTCTGACTCTGGCACTTGACTCTGACCCCACTAATTCATTTTTTTACGCTAAGATGAAAGAACAGAGAACGATTCCCGTTTAAGGTGTAATCAAAACTTTAAAAGGGCCTCGGAAACAGAGGGCTGCGGGCAGGAGCGCCTGGAACCCTAACTATAACTGGCCGGTTTGGAACCTGGATTCTGAATCAGGCCCACCGTCACCGCGGGGATAATAACCACTTGTCACTTTTCGGGGAGTTAATACACAGGAACGAGTTCCGCGCAGGCATCACCTGTTTTGTGGCCTTTCGGCCCCTGATCCAGGTAGTGGACACGCTTATCGGCATGTCTGATCGGGGGTTCCGATGAGCCGTGTTTTTTACCGGAACCCATTACAAGACTACCCAATGGTCGTGCGGGGCGAAGGCATGTATCTCTATGATGCTGATGGCAAACAATACCTGGATGGTAGCGGCGGCGCAGCGATTTCATGCCTTGGTCATGGTCACCGGGTGGTGATTGATGCCATCAAGGCACAGGCCGAACAAATGGCATTTGCACACACCATGTTCTTCACCAACCAGCCTCAGGAACAGCTCGCTGCACAGCTGGCCAGGCGCTTTGGTGAAGACGGCGCGCGAGTCTATTTTCTCTCCGGCGGGTCCGAGGCCAATGAGACAGCGATCAAGCTGGCGCGTCAATACTGGCTGTCACAGGGCCACGAAAACAAACACCTGGTCATCAGCCGCAGGCAAAGCTACCACGGCAACACGCTGGGTGCGCTATCTGCCTCCGGTAATGCGGCACGGCAAAAATTGTATGCCCCCTTGTTACATGACTGGCCAAAAATTGCCCCCTGTTATGCGTATCGTCACCAACTGCCAAATGAATCAGCACGTGAATATGGCAACAGGGCCGCACAGACATTAGAAGAGGCGATTATCGCTGCAGGGGCGGAAAATGTTTCCGCCTTCATCGCCGAGCCTATTGTTGGCGCCACGCTGGGCGCCGTGCCTGCCGTTGCGACTTACTTTCAATCAATCCGCGATATCTGTGATCGTCACCAGGTGTTACTCATTATGGATGAGGTGATGGCGGGTTGTGGCCGCTCAGGCAGCTACTTTGCGTTTGAACAGGAAGACATCCGACCGGACATGGTGAGCGTTGCCAAAGGCCTGGCCGGGGGCTACCAACCGTTGGGTGCAGTGGTGGCGCGCGGCTTTATTCACCAGGGTATTGTCGATGCCTTCGGGGCTTTTGCACATGGCCACTCCTACGTTGGACATGCCACGGCCACGGCTGCGGGTTTGGCAGTGATGCGGGTCCTGCAGGATGAAAACCTGCTTGAGAACGTCAGGAATACCGGAGATTTATTGAAAAACCGGCTACGGGAGGTTTTCAGCGAACATCCGCATGTCGGGGATATTCGTGGCCGGGGTCTTTTTGTTGGCATTGAACTGGTCGAGGACCGGGAAACCAAAACCGGCATTCGCAAAGAACTCGGCGCACCAACTGCCATTCGTAACGCTGCCATGGAAAACGGTTTGATCTGTTACCCGGGTGGTGGATCGGTGGATGGCAGCAATGGTGCACATATTTTATTGGCGCCGCCCTTTATCTGTGAACCAAAGCATGTGGACGAACTGGTATCCAGGCTGGAAAAATCCCTGGGGCAAGTCAGGCTTGTCTAGATTTTCATGGCTTGCCCGCGAGTAACAACAGCTAACTGTCCTGAATATCAATCTTCCATCGGTACATCATGTGTTTTGATGATCATCGCCAATGTCATGTACATGCCCGTTGTTACTGTCATATCCAGTTGCTGCTGCACACTGAAATGCTGATTCAGTTGCGTTAATGTTTCAGTGGAAATGCAGCTATTCGCGTGGCACTCATCAACGGCTTTTAGCACGGCAACTTCATCCGCCTGCCAGCCCCCTGCGCATGGACCCTCTCGAACACGGTCAATCTCACCCTGACTGAGGCCGGCGGCAAGACCGCGTTCAACATGATGCTGCCATTCATAATCTGCCTGGCAATTGTGGGCGGTACGCAGAATGATTAATTCCCGCTGCCTTGGTGAAAGGCTGCTGCCACCCACCACATGATTTCTAAACGGCATCCAGGCTTTTAACAGGTCAGGATGGTGCGCCATCATTTTATGAATATTGAGTGGCGCACCCAAAAAACTCAGAACATCGGCCAGGTCCGTTGACCATTCTTGCGGCTCAAGTGGGTGTATTTTTTCTTTATTCATATTTAATATCAACCAGATATGCCTTGGTGGTGGGTCACGTTTTCAATACAAAGAATCATTCGCATTTAATTGTGCTATGCTTAAAAAGCAACAAAATTTTAACATAACGCATAATAATTAGACTTTCCATAGCGGCTCATATGGGCCCGGCCATTGCACCGGGTACTGCCAGGCAGGCGATAAGCCGTTTCATTCAAGTCAAAGGATCACCATGAAAAAAAGTAGTCTCATCCTGACAGGCGTCAGCTCTATCGCCCTGTCGATGGCATTTGTCATGCCAGTACAAGCAACCGATACGAGCAATATCAAGGGTTCGGAAAAAACAGAAAATGTGCCAAAAGGCGCTGAAAACAGGGTAACTGAACTGAGTCAGACCGAAGAAGACAATCGTGTCCTTGAAGAGGTCATCACCACAGGTACGCGTAGCTCCAGGCCGCGCTCTGCAGCAGATTCAACCGTGCCGGTTGATGTGCTTTCGGGTGAAGATTTTAATGCCTATGGCGGCACCGCCGACCTGACAGACAATCTTAAATCCATGGTGCCATCATATACAGCGACACCGGCAACAGGCGATGGCAGCGCCTTTGTGCGACCTACCTCACTGCGTGGCACAGCACCGGACCAGACGCTTGTGCTGGTGGATGGAAAGCGCAGGCACCGTTCGGCGCTGGTCCAGTTCTTCGCGCCCGCGGCCGGTAATGGTGCGCATGGCGTAGACATTGGGATGATTCCCGGCATCGCCATCAAGAGGGTCGAGGTATTACGCGATGGCGCTGCAGCACAGTATGGCTCTGATGCGATCGCAGGTGTGATCAATTTCATTACCAAGGATGCCGCTGAAGGTGGTGAATTCCAGCTTCAGTACGGTGAGCACTACGAGGGCGAACAAAGTATCAAATTCGGAGCCAATGCCGGCTTCGGGTTTGGTGACACGGGCTTTATCAACGCGAGCATCGAGTACATTGATAACGATGCTCTTTCGCGTGGTATCCAACGCGTCAATGATGAGGCCAACCTGTTGGCAGCTGGTGTTGACCCCGCATTGATTGGCGCCGACACACCGTTTGGTGATGCACCATTCCTGCAGAGCTGGGGCCGGCCTGAGACAAGTGGCACGCGTATTTTTATCAACTCCGGCGTCGACGTCAGTGAAAGCTCACAGCTTTATGCACGTTTCGGTTATGCCGATACTGACGGCCGTTACCGGTTCTTCTATCGCACACCGAACCACTCCAGCCTGGCGCCATTACGCGCAATGGGTTTCACCGGTTTACCCGCAGGTTACACGCCATATCTTGATGGTGCCCAAAAGGACACCAGCGTGGTGGCAGGCCTGAAAGGTGGGTTTGACAGCGGCATGACCTACGACTTCAGTTTCGGTATTGGAAAAAACGTGCTGGACTATTTTCTGAATAACACCGTCAACACCGATGTCGGACTGGATGAGAACCTGCAAATTCCACAAATGGATTTCGATGTGGGCGGCTATGAGCAGGAAGAATATAACCTGAACCTGGATTTCTCCAAGCCGATCAACGACCAACTTAGCCTTGCCTTTGGTGCCGAGTGGCGCGAAGAGCTTTACACCACCGTGCCCGGCGAGCCCAATGCCTACCTGGGTGTGGGCACCAGTGGCTTTTCATCCCCTACCCCGCTTGATGCCGGTAAATTCAGCCGTGATAACTGGGCCGTATACGCAGATATGGAGCATGACGTCAGTGATGCCCTGCTGCTTCAGTACGCCCTGCGTTACGAGGACTACTCGGACTTTGGCGACACCCTTAACGGCAAAATTGCAGCCCGTTACAGAATCAACGA
Source organism: Lysobacterales bacterium (assembly GCA_041570235.1). GTDB lineage: Bacteria > Pseudomonadota > Gammaproteobacteria > Xanthomonadales > SZUA-36 > SZUA-36. The sequence goes on from JBFFWN010000051.1 coordinate 6,973, forward strand.
CAGTTTTGCACTGCGCGGCGCGATCTCTACCGGTTTCCACGCACCGACACCGGGCCAGGCCAATATCTCCACCATTATTACAACCTTTGATGGCTCAACCGGCCTGCAGGTTGAAGAAGGCCTCGTGCCCTCGACCGACCCCCGCGTAGCATCGGTAGGTGGTACCGCCCTTACGGAAGAGACAGCGCTTAACTTCAGCGTGGGTTTCACCTCGACCATTGGTGAAAGCACAAGCCTGACCGTTGACCTCTACCAGATCCAGGTGGATGACCGCATTTACCGCACCGGTGACATTTCAGTGCCAGGCACGACCAATACCATCTCGTTTTATACCAATGCAATGGATGTAGAGCACAAGGGTATCGATATCGTCTTGAACTCGGCTTTTGAATGGCCATCGAGCGGTCAGACCAACATGACCTTTGCCTACAGCTATAACAAGATAGACGTGACCGGCCAGAAACTGATCAACGGCGTGCAGCCTGTCAATGACAGCCTGGTCGAGGACATTGAGAACAACTACCCAAATCATCGCTTTGTATTGACGGCCAATACATTCTTTGGTGAAAAGTGGAACATCCTTGCCCGTGCCAACTATTACGGCAGCCACTGGGATGAGCGCGGCACCATCGGCGCGGCCACCAACCCCAGCGCCAAGATCGGCGCCACCATCTATTTTGACGCAGAGCTTGGCTACCAGGTGACAGAGGCCTTCCGCCTTGCACTGGGCGCCATCAACATATTTGACAGCTACATCGATGAAATCGGACCACCCAACGCAAACCGCTTGAGTGTTGGCCTGCAATACCCCCGCCGCAGTGCTGCCAACTACGAAGGTGGCTCGTGGTACCTGAGAGGCACTTATACCTGGTAATTACCCCCGGTATCGAGCAGTCCTTGAAAAGGCACGGTCGCAAGATCGTGCCTTTTATACATTCACCCGCGCAACCCCTCATAAGCAATGCTGACCGACTGGTAGTTTATTTTCGGGATGGCAGCTTATTGCTGTTACTATCGAAATTGTTGAAAACTTCACTGTGATCGAGAACGGTAACTTGTTCTCGTCAATGAACAAAGGCAGTCAATGAGCTTTTATACTGAATGAAGACGCAGAAACGTATTTAAGGTAGCTGTTGTCTACACTGCTGTCTCCTGGTTGTTACTGCAGATTTCCGACACCCCCGTAGCCTGCACTGCATTTACCGCCTGGTACAGAGCTTAGCAGTTGCAGCCTATCTCGGGTTGGCCGCGCAAGAAACAGGCCTCGCATTTCGTAAAACGCAATTACCGCTCACTTTGACTTTTGGCAGGCCCATTGGCCTTGACGGCCACGCCTGCATGCAGTGAAAACCCGGAAATCTCCCCCACTGTGGACATGCCCAGATTGTCTGATCCAATATCAGGAAGGGTTTGCAGGGTAAACACTTTACGGCCTTGTTGCGGCCCCACCGCAATGCGATAAGTAATGGAGTTTCCAAACAATTGAATTGACGGATCTTCATCTGAAACACGCACGGCGCCGTCAAGGATAAGCCTGGCGGGGGTTTACAAAGAAAAAAACGGGGCCTAAGCCCCGCTTTTTCCAGGCGGGAGCCCTTGGTTCCCGGCCTTGCTGCCCCAGACCTCCCGCAGGAGGCTCATTGAATGGGCTTTTCGAGAGGTTCCCTGGCGTCAGTCCAGAAACTCGCAGCGGCCGAATCCGGCACCTTCCGCCATGGCGTTTCGCAAACCGTTAGGGAATCCGACCTGGACGCTTTCGCCGTTATCGCAGACATATACCTGCTGCATATCGACGTGCCAGGAGAAGGTTGAGCCCGCCAGGCCGCCGACCATCTTGCTACCGGAGCCGTCGATGGAGATCGGGTTGTTCATCGGGAAATTGAACGCCTCGGTAACACCCTGTTGGTAGAAGAAGTTCTTCAGACTCATCCAGCCGAGGTCTTCGATCCAGATGGCGCCAATGAAGCCCGTGCGGAAAGAACCACCCCGGCCGATAATCACGGTTCCCCCGTCGTTCATGTCGGTGGGCAGGACCGTTACCGGGCCTAGAGCGTCATTGATGAAATCTTCTCCGTAGATCGCGCAATTGTCCCTGCCAAACCAATCGGTATATGGCAGATCCCTGCACCAGCGCAGCCCGCCGATGCTCTCGACTTCATTACGGTACGGGTTCCACAGCTTGACGCCTTCGCGGGAGGTCGACATGGCAACCCGTGAACCGTCCTGGTTGACGGCATAGGCTTCGTAACCGCCAAAGGTGTTGCGGAGGTTGATCATCGGGCCTTCGTCAACCCATGCCAGGGCACGTGAATTCCCCGCTGCACCAAGCACCACGCGGCCGTTTCCGGAAATGGCGTGGGCGCGGATGAACGGGTAGGACCAACCCCAGGTGACACCCGAGGTGTCCAGTTCGCGATGGCCATACTTTGCATCCCAGATGAACGGCAGAATCTCGCCGGTGCGCTGTGTCTGGCACTTGCCATCGCCGTCGATATCGACGTAGGACAGGCCTACGACCGTCTTGCCGTCGTCATTCACGGCCATGCCGGAAGAACTGTTGACGCCATTGGAAGAAGCGCCGCCACAGCTGTCAAAATTGAGGTCTTCGTTGGACACCAGGCCGCCATGTTTTTTGCCCCTGAAGTCGAACAGGCTGGACTGCTGAATGCCGTTTCCACTGTAATCATATTGGACAGTCATCTTGTCGCCATTGCGGGTCATTTGCCCGCTGTTCGCCTTGATGCCGCCGCCCAGCACGATGAAGTTGCGGTTCTCGTCCCATACGAACGCGGTGCTCCCCACAAAGCCCGCCGATTTCTTGCCGTTCTTGGACAGGTCAGTCAGGAAAGCAGCCGCGATCGGGGTGTACTGGATGCCCTTCATGTATCCATTGAAAACGATGTCTGCCCTGGCGGCGCCACCGGCGGATGCCAGGATCGGCGTTGCTTCGCAGACGTCATCCGCGACCGGATCATTGCTCTCGTTCGAGTTCCAGTACTCGCCCTGGGAGACGATCGGCATCGGGGTCGTGGGGTATCCGCCTTGCCAGATATCGGTGATGTATACGACGTACTTTTCGCCGGGTGTCAGGCCATTGATGGTGAAACGACCGTCAGGCCCGATCTGCCCCTGGGTCTGATCACCCGTCATGGCGGAGACGGCGTCTGCGTACCAGTCATTGATATTGCGGGCAACAACGTTGATGCCGCTGTATTCGGTCTTGCCGTCCTTGAGGTACAGCGTACCGGCAATTGAACCGTAATCGCTCGAATAGGCTTCGGTTGGATACAGGTTCGAAATCGCGACCTTGTCGTCGGTCAGGTTGACAGTGCTCACGGCGGCCCCGACACCGTCCTGATAGACGGCGATGAAGGGGAACATGGTTTCGATTTCCTCGAAACTGCTCATCGAGGGAAACGGCCCACAGCCTTTCGCACCTGCATGGCGGTTGTGATAGGACCGGGAATAGATGAGATCGCCATTGACCTGCGAGTGTGACAGGTTGATCGCATGGCCGAACTCGTGGGTGAACACGCCGGCAAACTCATCGCCATTGGGATCACCTTCCCAGATCGCATTGCCGTTCAGAACTGCAGTGGCCTCGATAATTTCCCCGGTTTGCTCGTCGGCCCACTCCGGAAAGGCGATGCCGAGCACACTGGGGCCCGCGCCAAAGAAGTCGGTGATAATGCTGCCATCGGTATCATAGTTCACCCAGAAGCCGTATCCGTTCTCAGCGGTATAGACTTCGTGCGCGTTGGCGCCGGTGATGTCGCTAATCGCGCCTTGCGTGGCATCGGCATAGCTGCCGGCCACCTGGGCCTCGAAGGTGGAGGTGCTCACAGCATTCCACTGGTCGAAAGCATACTGGGTGATTTCATTGGCGCGCTCGATGGTGATGAACGGGGTCACACCGTCAAAATCGTAAGCATACGCCTCACCGCCGTCCGTCCAGACCGGAATCGGACCGTTTGCGGTATTCCACCTGAGCGGTTGCGGGTTATCACCTTGCGTCAGGTATAGAGGCCCGGCCGCCTGGGCCGCACTGGCGGCCAGGACAAGACCCAGCGCCGTGGTCAATTTTATCATTTTCATCACTTCAACACTCCTTTTTCGATCCACTGTTCCTTGACGGCGCGGCCAACCAGGTCGATGAAGGCAGTCGCATTGATGGAACCCGGGTTGACGATCATGTTCTGCTGTTCATCGCTCAGAAGGCTGGTGTCAATATCCATGCCTTCGAACATGCCAACATTGTTGTACTCATTGACGAGTTCACCATCGCGTAAAACCAGCTTTCCCTGGCCCATGCCCGCTGTCGTCTGCAGACCGGTGATGGAAGCGGGTTGGCGTAGAAATGCGACCACTGTCTCTCCCTCACGCCAACGTGGGAAGCCTTCCGGCGATACGCCCAGGTAGATTTTGCCGTTGCCCATGTTGCGGGGCTTTAACAGACCGAACTGGCGAAACGTGTAATCGTTACCTTCATCCAGGTTGCCCTTGGCAGCGCTGCCGACGGCAATCGTAACCTCGGTGTAGGGCACGCCTTTCGGGTCGAAACCGTCCGTGACATGGCTTACGGTACCAAACACGATGCTTTGCGAACCAGAGATCAGTTGGGTCAGGTTCTGGTTTTTGAGTTTCATGGCCTGCGCACCAGGTACCAGTAGCAGTAACGTGGTCAATGCCACTACTGCCAAGGTCAGTACGCGATAAGGCCGCATTATTCTAATCATGGGTCATATCCTCTTTGATATATTGTGTTGCGGGTTCAGGCTGAATCTTGAGCGCACCGGCGCGGGCGCCAGGGGTTGCCACCAGGAAAACCAAGATCAACACAATGAGGACAACGAGGCTGCCCTGCAGAATTCGGTTTTTGAATCCGGTAGTTTTCATGTGATCGCTCTCTTTTGCCAGGTTCGAGTGTCCAGCCGTGGGCCGGGTGTGGACACCCTAAGCGAGGAGCGTTGCAGTGGGAATTGGGGCATCCCTTAACCGGGCAAAAGTACCCTAGGGGAATCCCCTATATTCGAATTATTAGATATCTATATCAATAGGTTATAGACAATCACTCGTGCGATGAAACGAGCCGGGCACGGATGGCCAGGCGCACCAGCCCCGGGACATCATGGATATCGAGGCGCTCCATCAGGTTGGCCCTGTGGGCTTCCACGGTCTTGATGCTGACGTCCAGTAACTCGGCGATCTCCTTGGTCGAATAGCCCGCCGCCACCAGTTGCAGTACCTCTTTTTGGCGCGGAGTGAGTACTGCCAATTCCGCCTCGTTGCCGAGTGCTTCCTCCAGGGCTTGCTCACGTCTCTCGCCCAGTCGCTGGATTTCACCGGCAATTCGTTTCAGCCTGGCAAGGCGCAGACGGTGCAGGCCGAATCCCATGAAGACCAGTAACAATGCCAGGGAAATGCGGAACCAGGTCGTCATCCAGAACGGGGGAACGACTACCAGTGGCAGCACGGCGGACTCCGCCCACAGTCCATACACGTCTCTTCCGCGTGCCTGGAACTGGTAGGAACCGGCCGGCAATCCGTGAAAGATGATCTGACGTTGCGCGCCGAGACCGGTCCAGCTTTCCGAAGGATTCAAACGGTAGGCATATTCATGGGCTGCTTCAGAGAAGTCGAGAGTGGCAAACTCCAGAATGACAACTTCGCCGAATGGAACACGAAGACCTTTTTCGAATGCCGGCACGGAGGTTGGTTGCTCGCCCCTGGCGGCGCGCTGCACCCGGGTGATCCTCACCTGGGCCGGGTCGCGTTCGCTCAATAACGTGCCTTTGCGCAAGGCCAGCAGGCCGTTCAAAGAACCAAAATAGATGTACTCATCATCCGAGGCCGAGGCCCTGGTATTGAAATGGCTGGCCGGCAGGCCCGATTCACTGACAAAATTCACAATGCCGCCGGTCGCCGGATTGATCCGCGTCAACCCCTGGCGGGTGCTTAGCCAGAGCGATTCGTCTACATCTTCCTCGATGGCCATGACACTGTCGCTTAGCAAACCTTCCTCGCGCCCCCAATGCTCAAAGCCGGTGAACTGTCCTGAGGCATCCCTTGAAACCCTGTTCAGGCCACCGCCGTCGGTGGCAACCCATATACGCCCGCGCCGGTCACGAAACAGGGCCGTGACATGAAAATGGCTCAGCGCCCCCTCGACATCACTTCTTCCGGAAAACCGTTTACACTGCCAGGGCTCGGTCTGACAAAGGTTGAGGCCTGAGGACTGTGTCCCGACCCAAATGTGCTTTTCGTCCTCGGCCAAAAGCGCTGTGATGGAATTACCGCTCAGGGTTTTGACATCAGCCGGATCGTGTAAGTAAGCCCGGAAAGCACCGGTCTTGCCGTCCCGCATGTAAAGCCCGGTGTCGGCCATGCCAATCCACATGTCGTTTCCCTGAGGCAGCAGGGCGTTCACGTAACCCTGGCCAATGCCCTCCGTTGCATCGGCGTCGTATTGATCGTGGGATTGCACTTTACCGGTTTCATCAAATGTGAAAAGTCCATCAGTGGTAGCGGCAAAATGAAGCCCTTCTGCGTCCGTCGCCATTGCCAGGACGCCGGATAATTCAAATGTCTGGTTACCATCTCCGTCAACCAGGGACTCGAGCTTAGACACGTCCACGCGTTGCACACCACCGCCGAAGCTGCCAAGCCAAGGTTTACCAGGAGACCCTGAAGACATGACCGAAGAGACCGTCTTGTTTCGCAGGATACCTTCCGAAGCGCCGGCCCCGAGAAGGGTGAATTCAGATTCATGAAGCGTTGCGCGGAAGACTCCGCTGCCCCAACTGCCGACGAACACCGAATCACCAGCATGCACCAGGCTCATTTGTGGTTGCGCCGGGAGATATCCCTCAGACCCGAGAGGATCGGGATTGGCCGGGCGCCATTCGCCAGTGGCAAGATCGACAACCAGTACACCCCGAACCATGGTCGTCAGCCACAATCGTCCCAAGTTGTCTGCCGCCATGTTTGTAATCACTGGCAGGTAACCATCCTGTTGTCCAAGGTCCAGGTAAACGGCCGTGTTTGCGGCAGGGTCGAGTCTGACCAGTCCCTCCCTTGTTCCGGCCCAGACTTGGCCCTCATCGTCTTCGTAGATGGCAAAAACATCATTGCGTTTCGCCGGGCCACCGGTGAGGTCTGCCAGGTCGAAGCGGGAAAACGTTTCGGTGCCGGGGTTCCAGCGGTTCAAGCCGCCACCAACGGTACTGACCCAAAGTGTATTACTGCGGCCCAGGTGCAGCTTGAACGCCCAGTTATGGGACAGGGAATCCGGATTTGAGGGATCGTGCGTAAATCGCTCGAACCTGCCGCTTGCATGGTCGAGGCGACCCAGGCCTCTTTGAGTCGCCACCCACAGGGCACCCGCCGGACCTTCGGAGACTCCATAGATGCTGTCGTCCGGCAGTGATTCCGGGTCTGCTGAATCGTGCCGGTAGTGCGCGAACCGGCCCGTATCAGAATCGTAACGGTCCAACCCGCCGGAGTTGGTGCCGATCCAAATCATCCCGTCTTTGGATTCATACAAATAGCGGATATCACCGTCGCTGATCGCCTGCTGCTGCGATGAGTCGGGCTGAAACTGTTCGGCGCGGTAACCGTCGTAGCGATACAGGCCTTCTCGGGAACCAACCCAAAGGAACCCTTTGCTATCCACCAGCAAGGTTGGAACCACGCGCGCGGCCAGGCCGTTGGAAGCGCCGACCTGGTCGAAGGTGCTTGCCTGTGCCGTGTCGACCAGCACTATGGCTATGAGGATGGCAGCCAAGCGGTACTGCACCATCTTTAATCGTCTGATCATTCCCATGTTGATTGGCATGACATCAGCATAACTGCAAATGGGTCTCTACCGATAGGATTGATCCCTGTCAGAAAATAGTGGGGTCAGCTACCACCACGAAAAAATTTGCTATTCTCAAAATAGGTGCGACACGTTTTTTAAACGGTTACATGGCATAACAGCAGGCTAACGAGAGACCGCACCGGGAGTTCACCAATGCTGACCATTGACGGCAATATGGGCGAAGGCGGGGGCCAGGTTCTGCGCACTGCTCTCACGTTGTCGCTGTGTCTCGGCAGGTCGTTCAACATCATCAATATTCGCCATCAGCGTAAAAAGCCTGGACTGCAGCCACAACACCTGGCGGCGGTCGAAGCCGCCGCCGCCATCAGCCGTGCTGACGTGCAAGGCGCCAGACGTGATTCACAGGAAATCGTCTTCAGCCCGCACCAGGTCATGCCGGGTAACTATCATTTCGATATTGGTACAGCGGGCAGCACCAGCCTGGTACTGCAAACCATGCTTCCAGCACTGGTTACCCAGCCGTCCCCCTCATGCATCTGTCTCGTGGGCGGCACTCACAATCCGCTGGCGCCAACTTTCGAATTTCTGGAGATTGTCTACCTGCAATTGTTGCGTCGCATGGGTGCAAGGGTGACGGCCCATTTGGAACGGGCAGGGTTTTACCCCCTCGGCGGTGGCATCATGACGGTAAATATTGAACCTGCAACACGCCTTCAGTCTCTGACATTACTGGAACGGGGCAAGGTTCAAAGCCTGACGGCCCATGCCTTGCTCGCACACCTGCCCCAACACATCGCGCAACGGGAATTGCAGGTGCTGCAAACCCAACTGCAACTTGACCCTTCAAGTCTCAACACACATCTTTTGGAAAACGCCAGGGGTCAGGGTAATGCACTTATACTCGTGATTAAATCAGAGCACTGTAACGAGGTCATCAGCGGCTTTGGCAGACGCGGTTTGCGTGCCGAAAAGGTTGCACAGCAAGTGGCGGATGAGGCCCGCCAATACCTGGATGCCGAAGTACCGGTTGGCCGGCACCTGGCTGATCAACTGGTGCTATTACAGGTTTTAGCGGGTGGCGGCAGTTACCGGACAATGAAACCGGCTTCCCATACACGCACCAATATTGACAGCATTCGAGCATTCACCGGGGCGGATATCCGCTGTGAACAGGAGGACAAAAAGCGCTGGCGGGTGACTGTGCAACAGACTGCAGCTGTGTGAATGGTGTCAACCCGTCGGGTCGATGGAAAAATGCCTGCCCCAATCAGTCAGCAATTTTTGGAATACATCTTTGTCGGTGCGGCTATTGAGCAATTCCAGTTTGCTCACGTCCAGTGTTGTTGATTGCCAACCACTGTTAACAGCACACTCCACGCGTACCTGCAACACATCCTCACCTGGCTCGACTTCAAAAAGAAAAGTACTGAGCCCCACTTGCTCAAGCAAGGCCTGGGTCGCCCCCCTGGTTTGAAGCAGTATCTCACTTGACAACATCATCATCTCACCAACAGCTATCTGCCAAAGGCTAACCTTAGTATAGACATTTTGAGGATGAATTTCGTGGGCGCCTGGTTTTTATATACTTTTACCCGGCTTCCGGTTGAAACTGATACGCCGATTGACTTCAGTCTGGATATTTTCTGGCCGTTGAGCAAAAAGACAGGACACCCACTTCTTTTAACGCCAAAGAAAGTTATGGGCGATCACCGATCTGGCCCCATGGATCATCAGCGCACGCAGAAAAAAAAGATAGGACACCCACTTCTTTAAAAAAAGACAGGACACCCACTTCTTTAAACGCCAAAAGCTGGAAAAGTTATGGGTGTCCTGGCTTAGCTCCAAATGCAATTCAGCATGTTCTGTGATGCACGGCTTCCTTCACGCAGTGCCGGTTCTTTCCGTTCCGGTGACTCACATGGTCAA